>USCM01000154.1 GCA_900553155.1 uncultured Prevotella sp.
TTACAACCTTGAACTCCATTGTCTTGCCTACGAATACGTCGTAGTCGCGTATAGGATGAACGTCGATCTGGCTTCCTGGGAGGAATGCCTCGATACCGAATACATCAACAATCATACCACCCTTAGTGCGGCACTTGATGTAGCCCTGGATAACCTCCTCGTTCTCGAGAGCTGCGTTAACGAGATCCCAGCTCTTGCTGAGGCGAGCCTTCTTGTGAGAAAGAACAAGCTGACCCTTCTTGTCCTCCTGGTTCTCAACGTAAACCTCTACCTTGTCGCCAATCTTGAGGTCTGGGTTGTAACGGAACTCAGAAGCAGGGATGATGCCGTCGCTCTTGTAGCCGATGTTTACGATTACCTCTTTCTTGTCGATAGAGATTACGGTTCCCTCAACAACCTGGTGCTCTGACACCTTGTTAAGAGTCTCGTCATAAGCCTTCTCAAGCTCCTGCTTGCTTACTTCCAAGCTGCTACCATTCTCAAACTCGTCCCAATTGAAGTCTGCCAATGGCTGTACGTTCTTTAAATCTGACATAAAATTTATAAAAGTTAAAAATTAAAATTAATAAAGTTAGACTTTATGTTAATTGAATAATTCGAGGTGCAAAGGTACTCATATTTTCTTATATTATGTGTCTTCCAACCTCTTGAGGTGTGATGCAATAGCTTATTTTATTGTTTTTTAACTAAAACCGCCACCCTTTATAGCTTAAACCGATGCTTTTTGTGCGCTTTATGGGGTTCGTCGCCGCCTGGAGTGGGGCCCAAGCCGATGCTTGGCGCGCCAATGCTTCCACGTGCCACGCCACGATATTGAGCCCATCGGTCGCGTATACGGCTTACGTATGTAGCCGTTTCTTGTCCGCGCATATAGCCATATTTCACCACAGGGTCGTTGTAATATTGTGGCATACTGAGCTTTAGCACATATTCGGACACGTCGTCCCAGCGGTGTGGGTTCTTGCCGTTCTTCTTGGCAAGCGCCATGGCATCGCGTATGTGGAAGAATCCTCCGTTGTAGCTTCCGAGCACAAACAGCTGGCGCTCGCGTGGGTCGCGTATGTCCTGGAAGTGCGACGTCAGCTTTATAATGTATCGTACAGCCGCATATATATTCTCTTCTGGATCGTGCATCTTCGACTCGGGCAGCCCAATCTGTGCTGCTGTTGCCGGCATAATCTGCATCAGTCCGCGTGCTCCAGCCCACGAGTAGGCCTTGGGGTCGAAGCACGATTCCTGGTAGCATTGGGCGGCAAGCAGTCGCCAGTCCCATCGTGCCATAGGGGCATATCGCATAAACATCATGTCGTACTTGGATATGACGCCCGCCTTGGCGTTGAGCATAGGTGCGTAGGTGCGGCGGTGTATGCTTTGCATCGAATAGCGCAGTTGCTCCTCTCGGCGTATCGAAGCCACTATTTTAGGATCGTACCACGAGTTGATGGAGTCGGCAAGCTCGCCCGACTGTGCGTTTACCGCCCACGCCGTGTTAAGCGAGTCGACCGCGTATCCACATGGCAGGGTGCCTTTTTGCTTCTTCGGCATCTGGTATACAATGATGTCGGCGTCGCCGTTGTCAAGGCGTTTGAGCATCTCTGCCGTCGACTTGCACGTCTCCACACGCAGCGACACACCGAGGTGCTGGGCATACTTCTCGCATAAAAGAAACTGTGTACCCATGCCAATGCCATGATAGTCGAAGTAGGTGTCGGGTCCGCTCATGGTTAGCATTATAAGCTCGCCGCTTTCCTGTATGTCGCTTAGGCTGAAATTCTTGTTTTTCGGAGCCGGTTCCTGTTCGAGAGGAGTTCCCCAAGGAGTAAGCTCCTGGCTCTTTTTCTCAACGCATCCGGTGATGCACAAAATGTAAAATAAGATGTATAAATATCTAAATCGCATATATTCTATATTGAATGGCTTACAAAAGTACAACAAATCTTGCACAATACGTAAAAAAAAGTTACTTTTGCGTGAATTATTAATCATAATAATATCTAAAAGGCATGTTAAGAATAGCAGTACAGTCAAAAGGACGTCTTTACGACGACACAATGAATTTGCTTTCAGAAGCAGATATCAAAGTTAGTTCAAGCAAACGCACCCTTATTGCACAGTCGCCTAATTTTCCACTCGAAGTGCTCTTCTTGCGCGATGACGATATCCCGCAGAGTGTAGCTTCTGGCGTAGCCGACATAGGCGTTGTCGGTCAGAACGAGTATATGGAGCGTGGCGAGAATGTGCAGATTCTGTCGCATCTTGGTTTCAGCAAGTGTCGTCTTTCGCTTGCCATTCCTAAAGAAGTGAAATACACAGGCCCCCATTGGTTTGACGGCAAGCGCATTGCCACGTCTTACCCAAACATATTAGGCAAGTATCTTAGAGAGCACGACATAAAGGCCGACATACACGTCATTACAGGTAGCGTCGAGATTAGTCCGGGCATAGGCATGGCCGACGGCATCTTCGACATCGTAAGCTCGGGCAGCACCCTTGTAAGCAACAACCTGCGAGAGGTGGAGGTTGTGACACAGAGCGAGGCATTGCTTGTGGGCAACTGGAACCTTGACGACGAGAAGCATCAGATTCTTAACGAGATGTTGTTCCGCTTTAAGGCTGTGCGCTCGGCTGTAGACAAGAAGTATGTCATGATGAACGTCCCGAAGCACAATCTTAAGGAGATAGTGAAGGTGCTGCCAGGCATCAAGAGCCCCACCATCATTCCGCTTGCCGACGACGACTGGTGCTCAATACATACCGTCCTCGACGAGAAACGCTTCTGGAGCATCATCGGAAAGCTTAAGGAGCTTGGTGCGCAAGGCATCCTTGTAACACCTATAGAGAAGATGATATTATAATAAGGTATACATAAAGCACTTACGATATGAAGATATACAAGTATCCATCCGTCGACCAGTGGGCCGATATTGTGGTGCGTCCACATATAGACACAACCAAGCTCAATGATGTGGTGAAGTCGGTGCTTGACGACATTAGGGCCAACGGCGACGAAGCCGTGAAGCGTTACGAGCAGAAGTTTGACGGCGTGGCACTCCAGTCGCTTGCCGTTACACAACAGGAGATAGACGAGGCTTGTGCCTCTGTGGACCCAGAGCAGATATCGGCAATAGAACTTGCCCACGACAACATCTTCAAGTTTCATGCCTCTCAAAAGTTTGAGGGCGTAAAGGTGGAGACGGCGCCGGGTGTGGATTGCTGGCAGAAGTGTGTGGCTATAGAGAAGGTTGGACTGTATATCCCTGGCGGAACAGCGCCTCTCTTCTCCACCGTGCTTATGCTTGCAACCCCAGCCAAGATAGCCGGATGCAAGCAGATTGTGCTATGCACGCCTCCCGACAAGCAGGGCAAGGTTAATGCGGCGATATTGGCGGCTGCCAAGGTGGCTGGTGTCAATGCCATATACAAGATAGGTGGCGTACAGGCCATTGCGGCAATGGCTTACGGCACCGCGTCGGTGCCTAAGGTGTACAAGATATTTGGCCCCGGCAACCAGTACGTCATGGCTGCCAAGCAGCACGTGTCGCTGCAAGATGTGGCTATAGACATGCCAGCCGGTCCGTCGGAGGTATGCGTCATAGCCGACGCCAATAGCAACCCAATGTATGTGGCTGCCGACTTGCTGTCGCAGGCCGAGCATGGTGTCGACTCGCAGGTGGTGCTTATAAGCACGTCTGCCGACATGATAGAGAAGGTTAGGGTAGAGCTCGACAGGCAGCTAACCCTCTTGCCGCGACGCGACATTGCAGCCAAGACACTCGACAACAGCAAGATTGTGCTTGTACACGATACCGACGAGGCTATGCAACTGAGCAACGCATACGCACCCGAACACCTCATCATTGCAACCGACGACTATCATAAGCTTGCCGACAAGGTGGTCAATGCAGGTAGCGTGTTCCTTGGCAAATATGCTTGCGAGAGTGCGGGCGACTATGCCAGTGGCACAAACCACACGCTTCCCACACACGGCTATGCAATGGCATACAACGGCGTAAATCTTGACAGTTTTAATCGTAAGGTTACATTCCAGCATCTCACAAGCCAAGGAGTGCGCTCCATCGGAAGGGCGGTGGAGGTTATGGCGTCAAGCGAATGTCTTGACGCGCATAAAAACGCTATGACCGTGCGCTTGCGTGATGTTATAAAAGAAGAATAGAAATGAAAACTCTGAACCAATTAGTTCGTCCTAATATATTAAACTTGGCGCCATACAGTTGTGCCCGCGATGAGTTTAAGGGTAGGGAGGCTCGAGTGTTTCTTGATGCCAACGAGAGTCCATACAACTCTCCATACAATCGCTATCCAGACCCCTTGCAGCTTGCTCTCAAGGAGAAATTGTCGCGCATAAAGGGGGTGCCAGTTGAGAATATGTGCCTTGGCAATGGCAGCGACGAGACGATAGACTTGGCTTACCGCTGCTTCTGCCGACCGGGCATCGACAATGTTGTGGCTATAGAGCCTACATACGGCATGTACAAGGTGTGTGCCGACATCAACAACGTGGAATACCGCAAGGTGTTGCTCGATGATAACTATCAGCTTTCGGCAGATGCAATACTTGCGGCTTGCAACGGCAACACTAAGCTTATATGGATTTGCTCGCCCAACAACCCTACCGGCAATCTGATGAATGTGGAAGAGGTGGAGAAGGTGCTGCGCCAGTTTGACGGCATTGTTGTTGTGGACGAGGCCTACTCCGACTTTACCAAGGCGCGTCCGTGGCGTTCGCGTCTTGCCGAATTCCCCAACATCATTGTGCTCAATACCATGAGCAAGGCATGGGGATGTGCCGCCATTCGTTTGGGTATGGCATTTGCCAGCAAGGATATCATCGACATATTCAGTAAGGTGAAGTATCCGTACAACGTGAACGACCTTACGCAGAATATGGCAATGAAGCGCTTGTCCGACTCGTTTGAAGTGGAGAAGTGGGTACGCACCATCATTGGCGAGCGCGACCGTATGGTGATGGCGTTCAGACTGTTGCCTATCTGCAAGAAGGTATATCCTACAGAC
>USCM01000155.1 GCA_900553155.1 uncultured Prevotella sp.
TTCGCCTGCAGTAACTTTTATAATAAGAATAGTTTTGCCGTCAACCTCCTCTATAAAAAGACGAGGCTGATAGTAAGGACGGATAAGGTTGTTATATCCAACCATATCTTTCTCTATTTGTTCGATTGTTTCGGAGGACACTCCTAATACAGGACGGATAGCATGTCCATTCTTTTCCTTTACACCTACAATGATATAGCCACCACCAGTGTCCTCAAAATCATTGGCAAAGGCACATATACTCCGATATATAGCATCAGGATTCCAACCTTCCTTGTATTCAAGTTGGTTACTCTCCACTGCACTTCCATTTAGAAGGCTATCTATATTAATTGGTAAAGCCATAATGATAGTATTGTATTTTTCATTACAAAGATAGTGTTTTCATTTTAAAATAAAGAATGAATAATGTCTATTGTGATTTTTGTTTTGATGTACCAATGTGGCAGTTTAGGAGTTAAAACGCTGTAAGTTGTTGTATATCAATAGATTTAAAGGCTGTTACTTTTGGCGTCGAAAGGCCCAATGTAACAGCCTGTTTAGCATCTGTGGGGGAAAGTGCCAGCCATGCCAACACCTAATGGCAGCCCTGCCAATTCTTGCGCCAGTATTACCAATGCCTTGTAAGCGTGTTACCAACACTTTGTAATCGCCTTACCTCTATTTTGTAACATACAGGATAAGTGTTTTGTCAAAGCCCTGGCACATGCCACCATCCCCCTGCTACATACCATGGTAGATACTGCCACTTGTGAGTTTATCTAACAGTCATGTATATACGTGACACACAGAGAGTTATGCGGATTTTCTACTCTAAATGGCACATTGCTACATTAAAACGAAAACTAAATCAGTCAAGAATACTCTTTCTTGCAAGCATACATGTACCTATGATGCCGCCACGTTCGTTAAGCTTCGACAGGCACAAGCGGGTGTCACGGTTTACGATGCTTAGCGAGTACTTTCTAACCGAAGCCCCAACAGCCTGCAACAGGAAGTCGCCAGCTCTCGACAGCACACCGCCAATAACCACAAGCTCGGGGTTGAAGAGGTTGATAAGGTTGGCAACGCTCTCTCCAAGGCGCTGTCCTACATGCTCCACAACGTCGATGCACAGAGGATCCTCGTCGTTGATGGCCTCTATTATGCTTTCGAGCGAATAGATGTCGCCAGTGTGACTGGTAAGGAACGACGTCTCGCCCTCCTCGATGCGGCGGCGCACAATGCGCTGCATGGCACTGCCAGACGCCTCCGTCTCAAGACATCCCTTCTTGCCGCAATGGCACAGGATGTCGTTGTCGAACATGTGGGTATGTCCAAACTCGCCTGCAAAGCCCGACTTGCCACGATAAAGCTCGCCGTCGACAATGATGCCAAGGCCCAAGCCCCAGCTGGCATTGATGAACAACACGTCGCGCTCGCCCCTCACTACACCCTTTGTATACTCGCCGTAGGCAAAGGCGCGTGTGTCGTTCTCGATGTCTACACGATAGCCGAGGATGTCGGACAGCAGTCGGGTCAAGGGTTGCTCGGAGAAGTTGTACAGCGTATGGCTGTAGCCCGTAGCCGAGTTGACACGCCCCGAGATACAGAACATAATGTTTTGTATGCGGCTCTTGTCCACCTCCGACTTGTCAATGAATTGTGTAACAAGACGGCACAAATCTTCTACCGACTCCATCGTGTTGTCCACACGGCAAGGCACGTTGTCGTCAAGCTCAACCATATCGCCGCGGAAGTTCATCAGTCCGAGGTTGATAAAGTCGACCTTAATCTCGACACCGACAAAGAAACCTGATTCGGGATTAAGCCCGTACAATATTGGGCGGCGGCCCTCGCTTGTCTCTTGCTTGCCATATTCCACGATATAGCCAAGCTCAATAAGCTCGGTCACAGCCTTTGTTACGGTGGGTACACTAAGCAAAGTGTCCTTGGCAAGTTCTTGTATCGTAGAGTTGCCATTAGCTACAAAATACTTAATGATGTCTTTTTTGAATGCGGCATTCTTGCCTTCGCCGCCTACATTGAATATATTGGACATAGAGGTTTGCTATATATAATAAGGTAAGGTACTGAATTTTTGTTCTGTTTGCAATCTACTTGTATCGCCACACGGGCTAAGCATAGCAAAGGTACTTATTATTATGCAATTAGCCAAACATTCCACTTAGTTTCTAATCCAATTTGGCTAATATGTCGTTATTTCTTAATCGCAAAGTGTTAAAAACGCAGTTATTCTTAATTTATATTGAAATAACTACGAAAAAGCTTGGAGGTTATTAAAATAATTTATAAATTTGCCAACGTAAAACTAAATCAATTTAATAACTTAGACAATATGGAAAAGATAAAGGGACTGATTGACGCCCCGTTCACTCCTTTTTATGAGAACGGCGAGGTAAACCTCGAGCCAATCGAGCGTTATGCAAACATGCTTGTAAAGAATGGTCTTAAGGGCGTATTCATCAACGGATCGTCGGGCGAGGGCTATATGCTTACCGAGGAAGAGCGCATGGCTTTGGCAGAGCGTTGGATGAGCGTGGCTCCCGAAGGCTTCAAGGTGCTGGTACACGTTGGCAGCTGCTGCGTCAAGTCGAGCCGCAAGCTCGCCGAGCACGCACAGAAGATAGGTGCCTTTGCCATTGGTGCTATGGCTCCTCCATTCCCAAAGGTGGGTCGTGTAGAAGAGCTTGTTAAGTATTGCGAGGAGATTGCAGCCGGTGCTCCTAATCTTCCGTTCTACTTCTATCATATCCCAGCATTCAATGGTGCCTACCTCTCAATGGTCGACTTCCTTAAGGCTGTAGACGGCCGTATCCCCAACTTTGCCGGCATCAAGTATACATACGAGAGCCTTTACGAGTACAACCAGTGTCGTCTCTACGCCAACGGCAAGTTTGATATGCTCCATGGACAGGACGAGACCATCCTTCCTTGCCTCGCAATGGGCGGCGCGCAGGGTGGCATCGGCGGCACAACCAACTACAACGGCCGTTGTCTTACCGGCATACTCGACGCTTGGAAGGAAGGCGATATAGAGAAGGCTCGCGAGCTGCAGAACTTCGCCCAGGAGGTAATCAACGTTATATGCCACTTCCGCGGCAACATCGTGGGCGGCAAGCGCATTATGAAGCTCATTGGTCTCGACCTTGGCAAGAACCGCACACCGTTCAACAACATGACCGACGAAGAAGAGGCACGCATGAAGAAGGAGCTTGAGGACATCGACTTCTTCAACAAGTGCAACATTTTCTAATTTCAATCAAGCTAATAGGTGGTACGGCTCTTTTGTCGTACCACTATACATAACATTATTGAGAATGATGGATACAAACAAATACTTAGGCTATTGGGCAGAGTGCTATCGCGAAGACCTTGTCCAGAACATTATGCCTTTCTGGATGAAGTACGGCCTCGACCGTGAGAACGGCGGTGTTTATACCTGCGTTGCACGCAACGGCGAGCTTATGGACACCACCAAGTCGGTATGGTTCCAGGGTCGTTTTGCCTACACATGCTGCTATGCCTACAACAATATAGAGCAGCGTCAAGAGTGGCTCGACGCAGCCAAGTCGACCATCGACTTTATCGAAGCCCACTGCTTCGACACCGACCGCCACATGTTCTTTGAAGTGGCAGCCGACGGCACACCGCTCCGCAAGCGTCGCTACGTGTTCAGCGAGAGCTTCGCAGCCATAGCCATGGCAGAATACAGCAAGGCCACAGGCAACCACGAGTATGCCGAGAAGGCCATGCAGATATTCCGCGAGATGCGCCAGCGTCTCAACACTCCGGGTATGCTCGAACCCAAATACTTGCCAACCGTGGAGGCTATAGGCCACAGCATAACGATGATTCTCATCAACGTTGCCAACGTATTGAAGCAGGTGATAGACGATCCTGAGCTTGACGAGCAGACCGACATCTCTCTTAAGTCGCTTACAAAGAACTTTGTTCATCCCGAGTTTAAGGCATTGCTCGAGACCGTAGGTCCTAACGGCGAGTTTATCGACACCATCAACGGACGTCTTATCAACCCAGGTCATTGCATCGAGACCTCTTGGTTCCTTATGGATGTGGCAGAGCGCCGTGGCGACAAAGAGCTGCTTAAGTTTGCACTGCAGGTGCTCGACTGGTCTTGGGACTGGGGTTGGGACAAGGAGTTTGGCGGCATAATCAACTTCCGCGACTGCAAGGGCTATCCACAGCAAGACTACTCTCAAGACATGAAGTTCTGGTGGCCACAGTGCGAGACCATCATCGCCAACCTCTATGCCTACAAGCTCACAGGCGACGAGAAATATCTGGAGCGCCACCGCATCATAAGCGAGTGGACATACGCCCACTTCCCCGACCACGAGTATGGCGAATGGTATGGCTATCTGCACCGCGACGGTTCAGTGGCACAGCCAGCCAAGGGCAACCTCTTCAAGGGTCCGTTCCACATCCCACGTATGATGATACGCTCGTATATGCTCTGCAATGAGATTTTGGGCAATAAAAAATAGATTTGTTTTGGTTATAAGGAAAAGTTAATTAAGATGTGATGGGGGATGTGTCAAATGGGAGTGTTAGCTCCGATTTGACACCCCTCTTAGCTATTAAACCTAAGCTCTTAAATTCAATTAGATTTTTATATCAAACTTAAATAGGATTATTACCTAAACTTTTTATGAAGAATTCGAAGATTTATCCCTGGGTAGTGGTAGGCCTTCTTGGCGGAGTGGCTCTGCTCAACTACATGGACCGTCAGATGCTCAGCACCATGAAGGATGCCATGCAGATGGACATCCAGGAGTTGCAGTCGGCTACCAACTTTGGTCGACTTATGGCTGTATTTCTCTGGATATACGGCTTGATGAGCCCAGTGTCGGGCATCATTGCCGACCGTCTTAGCCGCAAGTGGCTTATCGTAGGCAGCCTCTTGGTATGGTCGTCGGTAACATACCTTATGGGTTTGGCAACCACATTCGACCAGGTGTTCTGGCTCCGCTCGCTTATGGGCATTAGCGAGGCACTCTATTTGCCGG
>USCM01000156.1 GCA_900553155.1 uncultured Prevotella sp.
CAAAATAAAAAAACTTTTTTCAGTAGCTACTTGCCGATGCAGTACGAGCTGAATATAGAGTTTAGGGTTTCTTGCGGAGTTATTTTTTCCTCTCCTGTAATCTCGGCAAGGTGCTCTATCACCATTCGGAGGTCTTCGGCAAGTAGGTCGCCGCTTAATCCGATGTCCATTGACTGGATTACACGCTGCAAGCTTTCGTCTGCCTTTAGAAGCGCCGAGTAATGGCGTACCGAAGTTATGACTATGTCGCTTTCGGAGATTTGAGGGATGTTGGCGGCTTCGACGATGAGCTGCTCGAGGAGGGGGAGATTGGTGCCATATTTGGCGCTGATATCCACAGACTGTGAGTTTTGAATGTTGAGTTTTGAATGTTGAATTGTCGGCTTCGCCGATGAGGAATCATTCAATGACGAGTTTGTGAGGTCGATCTTGTTGCGTACGATGATGAGCTTCTTGCCAGCTACACGCTGTTTTATATCTTCGACTTTGGAAGCATCAGGCTCTTGGTCTATTAGCCAAAGCACTATCTTTGCCTCCTGCATTTTTTGGTATGTACGCTCAATGCCTATGTTCTCAACAACATCGTCTGTATCGCGGATGCCAGCAGTATCGACAAAGCGGAACTGTATGCCATTGATGATGGTAGAATCCTCGATGAAATCTCTTGTGGTGCCGTGTACATCGCTAACAATGGCCTTCTCCTCATGCAGCAAGTGGTTTAGCAGGGTGCTCTTACCCACGTTGGTATCGCCCACAATTGCCACGGGGATGCCATTCTTAAGGGCATTGCCCACCTCGAATGAACGGGCAAGCGAGACGAGACGCTGGTGGATGTCGTTGGCAAGGGTGTAGAGCTCGGAGCGGTCGGCAAATTCGAGTTCTTCGTGGTCGGAGAAGTCGAGCTCCAACTCCAATAGCGATGTTAGCTTAAGTAGATGTGCACGGAGGTCTGCCAACTCGTTGCTGAAGTGGCCCTTGAGCTGGCTCATAGCCATATCGTGCGTAGCCTTGTTGGTAGAACTTATGAGGTCGGCTACAGCCTCTGCCTGCGACAGGTCCATCTTGCCATTGAGGAAGGCACGCTGCGTAAACTCGCCCGGTCCGGCTGGCACGCAACCATTCTCGGTAAGCAGGAGCATAACCTGCTGAAGCACATAGGCAGAGCCGTGGCACGAAATCTCCACAGAGTCCTCGCCGGTATACGAATGAGGCGCGCGGAAAATGGATACGAGCACCTCGTCGATAACGTCGTTGTTGGCATTGACTATATTGCCGAAGGCAAGGGTATACGCCTTACGCTCTGACAAAGAAAGAGTGGAGCCGACAGGACGAAAAATCCTGTCGGCTATACTAATGGCTTCGGAGCCTGAGATACGAATAATGCCAATGGCACCACCAGGGGCGGTAGCGATGGCGCAAATGGTATTGTTGTTGAGCATTTAGATAATTCTTAATAATGTTAGTTCTTGAAACTATGGATTGGAGCCGGTATGCGTCCACCACGATCTACGAACGGCTGGCAAGAGAAGGTGTTGACAGGCATGATGGGGGCATAGCCCAAGAGTCCGCCAAAGTCGACCTTGTCGCCAACCTTTTTGCCGATGGCAGGGATGATGCGCACGGCTGTAGTCTTCTGGTTGATCATACCTATGGCTGCCTCGTCGGCAATAATGCCGGCAATGGTGGTAGACGGTGTGTCGCCGGGGATAGCTATCATGTCGAGACCTACAGAGCAGACACACGTCATAGCCTCGAGCTTCTCTATGGTAAGGGCACCTGCCTCTACAGCGTCTATCATACCCTGGTCCTCGCTCACGGGGATAAAGGCACCGCTAAGACCACCTACATAAGAAGATGCCATGATGCCGCCCTTCTTTACCTGGTCGTTGAGTAAGGCAAGAGCCGCCGTTGTGCCTGGCGCACCAGGATGCTCAAGACCTATCTCGCGAAGGATGTCGGCTACAGAATCGCCTACGGCAGGAGTTGGCGCAAGCGAGAGGTCGATAATGCCGAAGGGTATGCCAAGTCGGCGTGATGCCTCCTTTGCCACAAGCTGGCCTACACGTGTTATCTTGAAGGCGGTGCGCTTGATTGTCTCGCAAAGCACTTCGAAGCTTCCGCCACGTACTTGCTCCAAGGCATACTTAACAACGCCCGGTCCGCTTACGCCCACGCTTATAACGGCATCGGGCTCGCTAACGCCATGGAAGGCGCCAGCCATAAAGGGGTTGTCGTCGGGAGCGTTGCAAAGGACAACAAGCTTGGCGCAACCTATGGACATGCGCTCCTTGGTATGTTCGGCTGTCTGGCGCACGATGTCGCCCATAAGACGTACTGCATCCATATTGATGCCCGTCTTTGTAGAGCCTATATTGACCGAACTGCAAATGAGGTCGGTCTCGGCAAGAGCCTTTGGTATAGAGCGTATCATAAGCTCGTCGCTGTGGGTCATACCTTTTGATACTATAGCCGAATAGCCACCGAGAAAGTTTACGCCTACAGCCTTAGCCGCACGGTCGAGGGTGCGGGCAAGCTCCACATAATCGTCGGATGTCTTACAGGCACTTCCGCCCACAAGGGCAATAGGAGTGATGGCGATGCGCTTGTTGACGATAGGCACACCAAACTCCTTTGATATCTGCTCGCCGGTGCTTACAAGATTCTTGGCGAGACGCGTTATCTTGTTGTAGATATTGTTGCAGAGGGTAGGGAGGTCGTCGCTGACGCAGTCCATAAGGCTTATGCCCATAGTGATGGTGCGCACGTCGAAGTTCTCCTGCTCTATCATTTTGTTGGTTTCGATAACCTCGTTGATGTTAATCATACTGCAAGTGTTTGTATGTTGTTATATGACCTTAGATTCTATGCATTACATCAAAAATCTCCTCGCGCTGGCACTTAACCTGCACGCCAACGCTCTCGCCGAGCTGTGTAAGTTCTTCGGCAGCCTGGACGAAAGGCTTCTCCATTTTGGTCATGTCGACAATCATCATCATATTGAAATACTCCTGCACGATGCTTTGAGAGATGTCGAGGATGTTTACGTTGTTGTCGGCAAGATAGGTACACACTTTTGCAATGATACCCTTGGTGTCCTTGCCTACTACTGTAATGATAGTTCTGTTCATAATTAAAGCTAATTTATTTTTATTCCTGAAAATATTATTATAGGGGATGTGTGTTTACTTACAGCTGCATATTAGTTGTGGGGAGGGTAGGAGGCATAAGCCTCCTACTTGTTGGGTATAACCTCCTTGATGTATCCGTGGCGATAGGCGTACAACAAGCGCTCAAGCTCCTTGATTTGCTTGCTAAGCTCATGGCCTATGTCGGTGTCGGCAACACGCATACGGTGGGCAGACATCTCGACAATCTGCGTTGTCGACTTGATGTCGCTGCACTTCTGGATAGCGTCCAAGGCAGACGTGAACGGCTCGTGCTGCACAAGTACAAATCCACGGCTGTGATAGACAAGGGTGTAGCCGGCAATACCAGTCTCCTTATGGTATGCCTGCGAGAAACCGCCGTCGATAACCATAAGCTTGCCGTTGGCCTTAATTGGATTCTCGCCGTTGCATACATGTACAGGCACATGGCCGTTGATGATGTGGCGATTGGCGCCTGTAACCTCGAAGGCATCCATTATGTTGTCTACAATCTGCTCGTTGTCGCGCAGCTTGAAGTAGTTGCCCTTCTCCTCGTTGTGTGTAGCCTTATCGGCTATGAAGTAGCGCTCGAAGGTAGCCATCTTCGACTTGTCGAACAATGGGCTATCCGGTCCGCACCATAGATAGAGGAAGTAGTCGGTGGCATACTTGCGCTCTTCCTCGGTAGAGTCGGTCTGGAAGGGGGTGCGTATCAACATACCTATATTATTGAACAATTCCTTGCCCGAGCTCTTTATGCCAGGAGCTATCTCTACCTCCTTAAGCGTGCCATCGGCATTGAGAGGTATAGAGGCATGGAACAGCAGGTTGTTGTTGAAGATGGCATACATGCAACCATGTCGCAGAATCATATTGATGTGCTTATGAAGCTTCTCGGATACCTGAAACGAGTGGTTGAGCTTGTCCATGAGCTGCTTCTCCTCTGGCGTGAGGCGGTCGGGGTGGTTGGGGTCGATAGTGGGGAAGGAATTGCTCTTGAGTGGATACTCCTTTCCGTCAAGCGTTATTGTGCCCTTAGCGTAGTCGATATTGTGGAACAAGAGACGGTCCTTCATCTTCCAGCCAGAGTTGCGCTTGATGATGGCGGCCTCCTCCTTAAACTGGATTATGGTTATGGCCTTGTGCATAAGGGCTGTAAGGCGGCTTGTCTTTTGGTCAATGCGAGCCGAATCGGCAGAGGCTATCTTGGGTTGGAACTCCTCGCATGGGTCGTTGCCATAGGTCTCCATGGCAAATGTGGCAAGCGGAACGAGGTTGATGCCATAGCCCTCCTCAAGTGTTGTGAGGTTGGCATAGCGCAGCGACAGACGTATAACATTGCACTGACAGGCACGGTTGCCAGCCAAGGCACCCATCCAAAGGATGTCGTGGTTGCCCCACTGTATATCCCACGAATGATACTGCGACAGAGTGTCCATAATGATGTGGGCTCCCGGTCCGCGGTCGTAGATGTCGCCAAGGATATGAAGCTGGTCGATAGCCAGACGCTGTATTACATTGGATATGGCAATAATGAAATCGTCGGCACGACCAGTAGTGACGATGGTGTCGATAATAACATTTACATAATCGGTTTTGTTGACATCGTCGGTACGCTCGTGCAGAAGTTCCTGGATGATGTACGAGAAATCCTTAGGCAACGCCTTGCGTACCTTAGAGCGTGTATACTTGCTCGACACAAGGCGACATACGGACACAAGCTGGTGTATGGTGATGTGGTACCAGTCGTTGATGTTGGGCTCGGATGCCTTGATAAGCTCGAGCTTTTGGTCGGGGTAATAGATAAGTGTGCAAAGTTCTTTCAAGTCGGCTTCGCGCATTGTGTTGCCGAACAACTCGCTAACCTTGCGTTGTATGTTT
>USCM01000157.1 GCA_900553155.1 uncultured Prevotella sp.
GTGATGCCTTCCTCAATGCCATGACTCTCGATATCGCAATGGGTGGTAGTACAAATACAGTGCTCCACTTGCTTGCCATTGCGCAGGAGGCAGAGACCGAGTTTACGATGGCCGATATCGACAAGCTAAGCCGACACGTGCCTTGCCTGTGCAAGCTCTCGCCTAACACACAGAAGTATAGCGTACAGGAGTGCAACCGCGCAGGTGGCATCCTTGGCATCTTGAACGAGCTTAATCGTGGCGGACTGATTCACGGCGACACCAAACGTGTTGACGGAATGACACTGGCTGAGGCTATGGCAGCGTACGACATCACCGGCGACAGTATTTCGGCAGAGGCCAATCGTATATATCACAGTGCTCCGGGACGCAAGTTCTCTACACAGATGGGCAGTCAGGATGCACAGTGGGAGTCGCTTGACGTAGACCGCGAGAATGGTTGCATCCGCTCGCTCGAGCACGCTTACACCAAGGATGGCGGCCTGGCTGTGCTCTTCGGCAATATTGCCCAGGACGGATGCGTGGTAAAGACAGCTGGTGTAGACCCGTCGATATGGAAGTTTAGTGGACCTGCCAAGGTGTTCGACTCGCAGGAAGCAGCTTGCGAGGGCATCCTCGGAGGCAAGATACAGAGCGGCGACTGCGTCGTCATTACCCACGAAGGACCTAAGGGTGGTCCCGGTATGCAGGAGATGCTTTATCCTACATCTTATATCAAGAGTATGCACCTTGGCAAGGAGTGTGCCCTCATTACCGACGGCCGCTTCTCTGGTGGCACGTCAGGTCTTAGCATCGGCCACATCTCTCCCGAGGCAGCGGCAGGCGGCAACATCGGAAAGATAAAGGATGGCGACATCATCGAGATAGATATCCCCAACCGTTCTATCAATGTAAAGCTAAGCGACGAGGAGCTTGCAGCACGTCCGCAGCAGCCGCTTACACGCAACCGCAAGGTTAGCAAGGCATTGCGTGCATACGCACAGAGCGTTAGCTCGGCAGACAAGGGTGGTGTGAGAATAATCTAAAGCAAAGGAGAAGGACTATATGGAAAAAATTACAGGAGCAGAAGCCTTGATGCGTTCCCTCAAGAACGAGGGTGTAAAGACAATCTTTGGCTATCCCGGCGGAGCTATCATGCCGGTGTTTGATGCTCTATACGATTATACAAGAGGCGAGAACAAGGCTTTCGACCACATTCTCGTACGTCACGAACAAGCGGCTGCCCATGCCGCCGAAGGTTTCTCGCGTGTTAGCGGCGAGGTAGGAGTGTGCTTGGTTACAAGTGGCCCTGGTGTTACAAACACGCTTACAGGTGTGGCAGATGCCATGATCGATTCTACCCCAATCGTTGTCATTGCCGGACAGGTGGGCATAAGTGCTCTCGGCACCGACGCTTTTCAGGAGGTCGATCTCGTGGGTTTGGCTCAGCCTATCAGCAAGTGGAGCTATCAGATACGCCGTCCGGAGGATGTGGTTTGGGCTATAAGCCGTGCCTTCTACATAGCACGTACAGGCCGTCCGGGTCCGGTGGTTATCGATTTCCCTAAGAGTGCTCAGGTTGGTACATGCGATTGGCAACCGGCAAAGGTAACGTCGGTTCGCAGCTACGACCCTTATCCAAAGATACATGACGACCATGTGGCTGCTGCTGCCCAACTGATAAACCAGGCACAACGTCCGTTGGCGCTCGTTGGTCATGGTGTAGAACTTGGTGGAGCACACAACGAGCTTATCGAGTTTCTTGAGAAGGCAGACATCCCTGCAGCACGCACATTGCTCGGACTCTCAGCCCTTCCGTCCGACCATCCGCTCAACGTGGGTATGCTCGGTATGCACGGCAGCTATGCACCCAACGTCCTTACACAGCAAGCCGATGTGATAATAGCTATCGGTATGCGCTTCAGCGACCGTGTTACCGGACGTCTTGACACATACGCCAAGCAAGCCAAGATTATACATCTCGATATAGATAATGTGGAGATTGACAAGAATGTCAAGACCGACGTGTCGGTTGTTGGCGACTGCAAGATGTCGCTGCCTGCCATAACCCGTCTGCTCAACAAGAACGAGCACAAGGAGTGGATTGAGAGCTTCAAGCCATATCTCGAGCAGGAAACGCAGAAGGTGATAGAGCCAGCCATCCATCCGCAGGAAGGACCGCTGCTTATGGGCGAGATAGTAAACGCTGTGGCAGAGGCTACAAAGGGCGAGGCTGTGCTGGTTAATGACGTTGGTCAGAACCAGATGTTCTCTTGCCGCTACTTCAAGTTCAAGCGCAAGCTTAGCGTCGTAACAAGTGGTGGACTCGGCACAATGGGCTTCGGACTGCCAGCTGCCGTTGGCGCAACGTTCGGTTCGCCCGACCGCACCGTATGCCTCTTTACCGGCGATGGCGGTTTCCAGATGAGCATACAGGAGCTTGGCACCATTATGGAACAGCAGGCTCCGGTTAAGGTTATACTTATGAACAACAACTACCTTGGCAATGTGCGCCAGTGGCAGGATATGTTCTTCAACCACCGCCAGTCGTTCACAAAGATGCTCAACCCCGACTATGCCCAGATATGCAACGGCTACCACCTCAATTACGACGTGGTGATAGAGCGCAAGGATCTGCATGCAGCCATTGAGAAGATGCTCGCAACGCCTGGTCCATACATCCTCGAATGTGCCGTTAAGGAACAGGACAACGTTCTGCCTATGACACCTCCGGGCAAGAGTGTGGACGAGATGCTTCTTGAGATTGATGTTTAACCGTTAGTTGAGCATTAGACATTGATAATTAAACATTGAAGAAAGTGGAACAGAAATTATATACATTGCTGGTTTACTCGGAGAACATCGCCGGTATACTCAACCAGATAACATCCGTGTTCACACGCCAGCAGGTCAACATAGAGAGTCTTAACGTGTCGGCTTCGAGCATCAAGGGCATACACAAGTACACCATAACGGCTTGGAGCGACGAGGAACAGATAATAAAGATAACCAAGCAGATAGAGCGCAAGATAGATGTGGTTAAAGCCGACTACTATCTCGACAGCGACCTCTTTATCCACGAAATTGCAATCTACAAGATTTCAACCCCAGTGATGTTGCAGAATCCGGAGGTTTCGCGTGTTATACGACGCAGCGGAGCACGCATGATGGAGGTCAATCCCACGTACGCTACGGTGCAGATAGCTGGACTGACGGAGGATGTGCAGAATCTGTTTAACGCTTTCAACGACTTTGGTTGTCTGTTGCAATACTCGCGTTCGGGCCGTATAGCTGTGACGCGCAGCTTTAATGAGCCGGTGCAAGAGTATCTGCACAATAATAAAGACATTTATTAATCATCTCCCACTCTGCCCAATAGGGCGGGGTGGGGCTTTTCTATTTTATATTTAACTATGAATCTACTAAGCAAAGTTGGAAGCTACGACTTCCTCGTGGAGCCTTTCCACTGTGATTTCTCAAATCGAATCTTTATAGGCCATCTTGGCAATCATCTGCTCAATGCAGCCGACTTCCACAGCAACGAGCGTGGTTATGGTATGGACTATCTCAACACCGTGCACAAGACGTGGGTGCTATCGCGCTTCGTGATGGAGATGAACGAGATGCCTAAGGCATACGACCGCATCACCGTCGACACATGGGTGGAGAATGTTATGAAGTTCTTCACAAGCCGAAACTTTGCCATTCGCGACAAGGAGGGCAAGGTATACGGCTACGGACGCAGTATATGGGCAATGATAGACACCGACAGCCGACAGCCGGTGGATATCCTGCAAGAGCGCGACGGACTGATAACAAAGTACATCGAGACAGACAAGGAGTGTCCTATCGAACCCTTCAAGCGTGTAAAGGTGGCCAAGACAACAGAGAGTAGCCAAAGCATCGACACACATTATAGTGATGTAGACGTAAATGGACATATCAATTCGGTTAAGTATATAGAGCATATTCTTGACATGTGGCCATTAGATTGGTATAAGCAATACAGATTGCAACGTATTGATATAGCTTACGTGGCAGAATCATACTTTGGTGACAAACTTCACTTTGCAGTTGAACAGCGTTCGGACGAAGAATACGACATAATGGTGTTAAAAAGCAATGATAATGGCACAGATATGAAAGAAGTGTGCAGATGCAAACTTAATTTTGTAAAAATATGAAAGAAAAGTTTGCAGGTTAGTGATAAATTATTACCTTTGCAGTAGTAAAAGAAACAAAATAACACTCCAACCAGTATTTGTACGAACAACTGACAAAAAGGAAATATAAACCCGCGGTCGATAGTAGACCGCCTTAAAACTATTGTAATATGGCACAAATGAATTTCGGTGGCGTTGTAGAGACAGTAGTCACCAGCAAAGAGTTTTCATTGGAAAAAGCACGTGAAGTTCTGAAAAACGAAACGATTGCCATTTTGGGATACGGTATTCAGGGGCCTGGTCAGGCAGGCAACTTGCGCGACAATGGTTTCAACGTAATCGTTGGTCAGCGTCCGGGCAAGACTTACGACAAGGCTGTAGCCGACGGTTGGGTTCCTGGCAAAACTCTGTTCTCTGTAGAAGAGGCAGCCGAGAAGGGTACAATCATCTGCATGCTTCTTTCTGACGCTGGTCAGATTGCAGTATGGCCAAAAATAAAGCAATATCTAACACCGGGCAAGACACTTTACTACTCACATGGTTTTGCTATCAACTGGAACGACCGCACAGGTGTGGTTCCTCCTGCAGATGTAGACGTTATCATGGTGGCTCCTAAGGGTTCGGGCACATCGCTCCGTACAATGTTCCTTGAGGGTCGTGGCTTGAACTGCTCGTACGCAGTTTATCAGGACCACTCGGGCAAGGCAGAGGAGAAGACTATCGCCTTTGGTATCGGTATTGGTGCTGGCTATCTGTTCAAGACAACATTCCAGCGTGAGGCTACTTCTGACCTTACAGGTGAGCGCGGCTCGCTGATGGGTGCTATCGAGGGACTGCTTGAGGCTCAGTATGAGGTTCTGC
>USCM01000158.1 GCA_900553155.1 uncultured Prevotella sp.
CTGTACACCACAAAGCTGTACGACATACAGCCTATTGTCGACCCAATGGGTGTAGGCGATGCCTTTGTTGCAGGATATATCCACGCTCATCAGAAGTGGGGCGACGCCAACCAGTATTGTCTCGACTTCGCACTTTCGGCAAGTGCTATAAAGAACACTATCCCCGGCGACCAAAACTTGGTGACTGAGGAAGAGATAATAAGCAACCTCACTTCATCGGGAGGCAGAATACAACGCTAATGAGTGACCTCGGCATTATGCCGAGATCACCTTATGTATCTCCTTTATAAAGTCCTTAAGCTTCACAAATTGTAAGGATGGCCCTCTGTTAGCTTGTTGTACTCGTCCTTGGTGCCAAGCTCTTCAAATAAGATGCGCTCCAGCTCGTGTATGTCCTTGGCTGTTAGCTGCTCGAAGTGCTGAATCTTGCGCAACGTCTCGTTGTTGCCATTTGCAGCCAGATAGTCTATTACACGCTGCTTGTATGAGGTCTGTATCACCACATCATCCTCTGATGTGGAGTATTCGTCCTCAATGTCTATAACAAACTTCTTGTTGCTGCGCTGGTCCTTAAGCAGGTGCATAAGGTCGCGCAGCTCCTTGCACACAGCCTCCAACGCGTCGAGCGTCTCGTTCTCCCAGAATTGTGCCGTCTGCACCATACGTATGGTATGTATGCGTGCCATGACAGCCGGCATGGTGCCTTTCTTCTGCAAGAGGGCAGCCACGTTTATCACCACTTGGCGCATCTGGCCTGCCTTTACCGTAGAGTCGATGTGCGACAGCATAATATGCAGCATCACCACGTCAAACTTCTTTGTCTCCTCGTCGTCCTTATCCACAGGTATAAGGTGGCTTATCTTCTTCAGACGCATTGTGTCCACTTCCGACAGGCACTTCCAATTGTCCTTATTTCTGAATGGCTCAATAATGCTGAGGTAGGGTCGTGTCTCCTTACGTATGGAAGCCACCTGCTTATGCAGCATTGTCTTTAGCTCGTCGTGCAGCTGCTTGTCGAAATCCACATCCTGATGTTCGGCGCTCTGCAGCTCCTTGGCTATGTCTACACGCAGCTCAAACAGTCGCTGCGTAAGCGACTTTACATTGGTCGACTCTATGTCGTTGCCACTTGTAGAGAAGTAGCCAAAGTTGCCGCACCAGTCGAAGATGTAAAACTCCTTCTTGTCCTGCCCCGGTCCAAAGAGGTCCTTGCACAATCGGGTGCCTCGTCCTATCATCTGCTCAAACTTAATCTTCGACTTCACAATCTTAAAGAACACAAGGTTCAGTATCTCCGGCACGTCGATGCCCGTGTCGAGCATATCCACCGACACGGCTATCTGTGGCATCTTGTCTGCCACCTTAAAGTCGGCAATGATGGCCGAGTGGTTCTTAACCTGATTGTCTATAAGCTGGCAGTATTCCGAGCCTCGTTCGGGATAAAGCGCATTGAAACGTTCCACAATGCGCTCGGCATGCTTGTGGTTATAGGCAAAGATAATGGTCTTGCCCACATCCTCGCCGCTATGTATCTTCAGTCCGTTGGTCATCAGCTCCGACAGCACATTGTCGATGGTGTCGTCGTTGATAAGGTAGCTGAATATCTCGTTGCCTTGTATGTCGCGGTGGTACTCCTTGTCGGTAGGCACGAAGGAGCTAAGAAGTAAAAGCAAAAAAATCCCGACAGGATGCAAACCTTGTCGGGAATGGTGCGCCGCAGCCCTGCGGCGGCTTGTGTTCAAATACGGCTAAATATAAAAGCCGGGGCTTTATTGTATGCGGTCGGCTGCTCGGCGTATTCTGTCGCTCAGGTCAACGAGAGCGCCGCGCAACTGTTCGCGCTCCTCCTCAGTAAATGCTGTAGGCTTTTTGTTTCCGTCGATACCGTCCAACTTATGATAAAGCCAAGAGCCGGAGCGGTTAAAATAACGCTTCGCCAAGTCAGCCCAAGAAATAGAGATTAAAAGATCGGATAACTGCGCTTTCATTGTCTCTGCCTGTGTCTGTTTCAAAATCATTATTGCCATAGTAGTATATATATATTAAAAGTTATATTTTCTTTCTGGGAGGGTGCCGAAGTGGGTTATATCCGTTTTCTCTGTCTTCTGTGTATGTTGGTGTTTGGTGTGTTCCATCAGTTATTAGTGGAAATACTTCATCCAAACGTTTGGTATTGAATTCCTTATCATTCTCCACTGGGTCTCCAAACATTTCATAGAATATGCTTTGTGCGAGGTTGTCATAATCTTTCAGTTGCTCCTTCTTTAGACGAATCAACTCGTTAATCTTGTCAAGCTCGGAGACAATGGTGAGTTGGGTGGACTTGGGAGGAAGGGGGATAGAAATTGATTCAACAATAGATTTTGATATTTCTTTAAATGTAGCCCCACGTCCTAAGCTATTTAAGTATTCCTTTTTTATGCGTAAAAAATAGAAAAGATATTTATTGTATATGGAATCTGTACAGATACAATTCTTGAAGCCTTGGTTGCAATACATTTCTGTTTCTGTAATGGCTACTTTACCTATAGGCGCACGTGATGATAGCAAAACAGTCCCAACTGGTAAGAGACGAAGTTTAGTTTTTGCTAAAGCTTCGTCTGTAATTTGTCTTTCTGTCTTATCTATATAATCAATGGTGTCATTTAGTTCAGCTGGAGTTACCCAATAGTAACCTTTTCCCCAATATTCAGGGACGTTTGTTTTGGGTGTTGAGCCTGATACAACTTCACAAACCTCTCCCAACTTCTTATATTCCCATCCTTGTTTCATTGTTCTTCCTTATTTAATTGATTAAACAACCCAATCCCTTTAACCGTCAGCAGATATTTCTGCCTTGGGTGGCGTGGCGAATCAGGGTAGAGCATACGTACAAAGCCTGCAGAAATGGCAGGGGTCAGGAATTGTTCAAGGAAGTTAGGACGATGCTTTAGTCCCATACCATTCATCATATCCTTTACCGTCAACTGTTCTTTTCCTATAGTTAGTACCAAGTCGCGTGTGTTCTTGTCGTCGGTATAGAACATATTTGGAGCTTGTTCGGTACTTGTTCGGTACTTGTTCGGTGCTTGTTCGGTTTGCATTGGACTTGTGGGGGTGTCGAGTCTCGGTTGCTCCGCAAATTCGGCAGGCGGATTGATAACGAGATATCGGTTGCGAAGGTCCCATTGTTCGCCAAGGAGCATGTTGCGGAAGAAACGTTCCAGATATTTAGGTTCGGGCATAACGCCCTCGTTGTTCTTATACACATAGCGCACCATAGCATTACGGAAATACCATGAATGACGGGCAAAGATTTCGTTATTGACAGAAAATCCCATAGAGCGCAGATACTGTATTACGAATACTGCTGTGGTGCGTGTGTTGCCCTCGCAAAACGCATGTATCTGCCACAGATTGGCTGTAAAACGGCTTACGTGGCGTATTATCTCGTCTGTAGACAGACCACCATAATCGAACATACGCTCCTGTTCCAAGTCATATTCTACGGCACGCTTAAGGTCGGCAGCATACATATAGTTCACGGTATCGCCTCTGAGCACCCATTCGCGTTTGGTGATGTCGTAATCGCGAATCTGCCCTGCGTGCTTGAATACGCCCTCAAATATGTTGCGATGCACCTGAGTGTAGCCAAAGAAGCTGAAGGCAAGCGTGTTAGTACTCAACAGTTTGGCTATGTTGGCAGCCACACGGTCGGCCTCCTCCTTGTCGTCGTTGTCTTCGTCGTGCGCCTGACGGCTTATGTAATAGGAGTCGACAAGTTGCTTAGCCTCGTCTATCGTAATCTCGCCCTCAATATTCTTTAATGCCGTTTGTTGCAGATAGGCAGACGTCTCCAAGCCATCAACCTTTTGCAGGCCGATGGCTGTGCTCCATACTATGGCTTTCTCTCTTTGCGATGGTTCGCCCTGTCGCAAATACGTGTCAAAATCAAAATATAACTGTCCTGACTTTCCCATGTCTTCTTACTCCTCCAACATTCCTTTCAACTCTCCGATCCCTTTGGCATACTTCTCCTCGGTTTGCTCCAACCTTGCCAATATGTCCTTAACCGGCTCGTATTCCACACGCTCGCGTTCCACCTCCTTGTATTTGTTGATAGACAGGTCGTAGTCGTTCTGTCTAATCTCCTCCACAGGCACAAAGAAGCTTTGGTCCTTGCGCGAGCGGCTTTGCTCGTTGTCGAGATGCAGAAATCGGTTTACTACGTCGGGGATGTCGTTGTCGTTTATGGGCGATCGCTTGTCGTCGAGGGAGAAGCCGTCTGCCTTCATGTCGTAGAACCATACACGGTCGGTTCCGCCACAGTTGGTCTTGGTGAACACCAATACTGCGGTAGACACTCCGGCGTATGGCTTGAACACACCACTTGGCATGGAGATGACGGCACGCAGCTGCTGGTTGTCCACAATCTCCTTGCGTATGGCAACATGGGCTTTACTGGTGCCGAACAATACGCCGTCGGGCACGATGCTGGCACATCTGCCACCCGTCTCCAACGAGCGCACAAACTGGGCAAGGAACAGCAGTTCTGTCTTGCTGGTGTTGGCGTAGGCGAGTATCTTCTTGTTGACATTACCCTTGTCGAGGCTGCCTGCAAAAGGCGGATTTGCCATAATGAGGGTGTAGCAGCTCTGGTCTTCGTTCTGCTCGGACAGCGAGTTGCGCCAAGCAAGTTCAGGAGCTGTGATGTCGTGCAGCAGGAGGTTCATGGCGCCAATGCGCAGCATGGTTTGGTCGGTGTCGTAGCCGTTAATCATGGAGGTCTTTATGTGATGCACCTCGTCGCTTACAAACATGGCAGTCTCGTTGTTCTCCTTGATGTACTTGACTGCCTCTACAAGGAAGCCTGCTGAACCCATGGCAGGGTCGCAGATGTAGTCGTGCGGTGTAGGCTCCATCATATCCACTATCATACAGATGATGTGGCGTGGCGTGCGAAACTGTCCGTTGGTGCCCGAGGCTGCCATCTTGCCGAGTATGTA
>USCM01000159.1 GCA_900553155.1 uncultured Prevotella sp.
CAAGGATATGCTTATCGACGGCGTCATTGGAGGTGTTGGCTCTGTAATAGTGTTCCTGCCGCAAATCCTCATACTCTACTTCTTCATCTCCTTCATGGAGGACTCTGGATACATGGCTCGAGCCGCCTTCATCATGGACAAGCTTATGCACAAGATGGGACTGCACGGCAAGTCGTTCATTCCCCTTATCATGGGCTTCGGCTGCAACGTGCCTGCCGTCATGGCAACACGCACCATAGAGAGCCGCCGCTCGCGCCTTATAACGATGCTCATCCTGCCGCTTATGAGTTGCTCGGCACGTTTCCCTATATACATTATGATTATAGGCACGATGTTCGCGCAGCAGTATCGCTCGGCTATCATGATGTCGCTATACCTTGTGGGCATTGTCATGGCGGTGATAATGAGCCGCCTCTTCAGCAAAACCCTATTCAAGGGCGAGGACACTCCGTTCGTTATGGAGCTTCCTCCCTACCGCTTCCCTACCGCAAAGGCCATTGGCCGACACACATGGCAGAAGGGCAAGGAATATCTCAAGAAGATGGGTGGCATCATCCTCGTGGCAAGTATCATCGTCTGGGCACTCGGCTACTTCCCTCACGACGAGAGTCTGTCGCGTGAGCAGCAGCAGGAGCAGAGCTATATAGGTCGCATAGGCCATGCCATCGAGCCTGTGTTCCGTCCTCAGGGATTCGACTGGAAGCTCGACGTGGGCCTTATCTCCGGCGTAGGAGCCAAGGAGATTGTCGCCTCCACTATGGGCATACTCTATCATAGCGACGATGCTGCCGAGGAAGGCACAGAGGAATCCTACTCACACTTGCAGAAACAAATGGTTGCCGACGGCATAACACCGCTCGCCTCCTACTGTTTCCTTCTGTTCGTTCTGCTCTACTTCCCCTGCATCGCAACGATAGCAGCCATAAAAGGAGAGACCGGTTCGTGGAAGTGGGCAGCCTTTGCAGCTTGCTACACCACAGCGTTGGCATGGGTGGTATCGGCTCTTGTCTACCAGATAGGTAGCCTATTGATATAGAACAAGCAAAAAGTTGACAACATGGCATAAATGGAAAGATTGATTCCAAGTATTTGCAAACAAACGTAAAAATACCGAGAAATCAGTTAAATTATGCTATATACGCAATAAATAACAATGAAAGCACTTGCTAATAAATAAAATCAAACTATCTTTGCAATGTGTTTTTCATGGTATTAGATTATTAAGGTTAAGAAAGCATAGGTTGTTGTGAAACAATCTATGTTTTTTGTTTTTATAGCAATCTCATTCTCCGCTTGTATTAACGCCAAGCGCTTTTATACCGATATCAAGAAAAATAATCATATAATAAATTGATAATTACAATTAATATGTTTATCTTTGCAATTAGGAAAGGCCGCCAACGAGCGGATAATGCAAAAATACGCATAAAGCAACAAAATTAAACCTACAATAAAATGAATAGTAAGCAACTTATGAACCACGCTGCAGACAACATCCGTCTGCTTGCTGTGTCTATGGTAGAAAAAGCCAAATCAGGACACCCGGGAGGTGCAATGGGCGGTGCCGACTTCATCAACGTCCTCTTCTCCGAGTTTTTGGTATACGATCCCGACCAGCCCACATGGGCAGGACGCGACCGCTTCTTTCTCGACCCAGGACACATGTCGCCAATGCTCTACTCGGCTCTCGCTATGCAGGGAAAGTTCAGCATCGACGAGCTCAAGACCTTCCGTCAGTGGGATTCGGTTTGCCCGGGCCACCCCGAGCGCGACATTGAGCGTGGCATAGAGAATACTTCAGGTCCTCTCGGTCAGGGTCACACATTCGCTGTAGGTGCTGCCATCGCCGAGAAGTTCCTTGAGGCACGTCTTGGCAACACAATGATGCAGCACAAGATATACGCTTACATCTCTGACGGCGGTGTGCAGGAGGAGATTTCGCAGGGCGCCGGACGCATTGCCGGAGTGCTTAAGCTCAACAACCTCATCATGTTCTACGACGCCAACGAGATTCAGCTCTCTACCGAGTGCGACGTTGTGATGAAGGAAGACACAGCCAAGAAATACCAGTCGTGGGGCTGGAACGTTATGGAGATTCCTGGCAACGACCCCGACGCCATACGTGCCGCTCTTGTCCTCGCACAGAAGGAGACTGAGCGTCCTACACTCATCATCGGCCACACAACAATGGCAAAGGGCGCCCTTAAGGACGACGGCTCAAGCTACGAGCGCAACGTCAAGACACACGGCGCTCCTCTCGGTGGCGACGCTTACACCAACACTGTAAAGAACCTCGGCGGCGATGTGGAGAATCCGTTTGTTATCTTCGACGACGTTAAGGAGCTGTACGCCAAGCGCAATGCCGAGCTTCGCGAGATAGTAAAGGCTCGTCATGCCGAAGAAGAGGCTTGGCGCAAGCAGAACCCTGAGCTGGCTGCCAAGATGGACGATTGGTTCTCGGGCAACGCTCCTAAGATAGACTGGAGCACTCTTGTACAGAAGCGCGACGGCGCAACACGTGCCGCATCGGCTGCTTGCCTCGGCGTATTGTCTGAGCAGGTAGAGAATATGGTGGTGTCATCAGCCGACCTATGCAACAGCGACAAGACCGACGGCTTCCTCAAGCACACACACAACCTCCAGGCAGACGACTTCTCGGGTGCTTTCTTCCAGGCTGGTGTTGCCGAGCTGTCTATGGCTTGCATCTGCATCGGTATGTATCTGCACGGTGGTGTTATCCCGGCTTGCGGTACCTTCTTCGTATTCTCCGACTATATGAAGCCTGCCATCCGTATGGCTGCCCTCATGCGCGTACCTATTAAGTTTATATGGACACACGACGCATTCCGCGTTGGCGAGGACGGACCTACCCACGAGCCTGTTGAGCAGGAAGCACAGATTCGCCTTATGGAGAAGCTAAAGAACCACAAGGGCGAGGATTCGGTTCGCGTGTTCCGCCCGGCTGATGTCGACGAGGCTACAGTTTGCTGGAAGATGGCTATGGAGAACATGTCTACCCCAACCGCCCTTATCTTCTCTCGACAGAACATCGTATCGCTGCCCGAGGGCAACAACTACGAGGAGGCACGCAAGGGCGCATACGTTGTAGAGGGTTCTGACGCCGACTTCGACGTCATTCTTCTCGCTTCTGGCTCTGAGGTTTCTACCCTTGTAGCCGGTACCGAGCTGCTCCGCAAGGACGGCATCAAGGTTCGCGTTGTAAGCGTTCCGTCTGAGGGTCTGTTCCGCAACCAGAGCAAGGAGTATCAGGAGAGCATCCTCCCGGCAGGTTCCAAGATCTTTGGCCTTACAGCCGGTCTGCCCGTAAACCTCCAGGGACTTGTAGGTGCCAACGGCATGGTTTACGGCCTCGAGTCGTTTGGCTTCTCGGCTCCTTACAAGGTGCTCGACGAGAAGCTTGGCTTCAATGCCGAGAACGTATACAATCAGGTTAAAAACTTTTTATCTAAATAACTGAATATAGTCTCGCACACCACCTTATTATAATAGGCGGTGTGCGAAACCTTAACCCATTAAAAACCAAACAGCTATGGAAATCAAGACAGTAGGCATTGCATGCGACCACGCTGGTTACGCATTGAAGAAGTTTGTTATCGAATATCTTGAGAAGAATCAGATTCCTTATAAGGACTACGGTACTTATAGCGACATGAGTTGCGACTATCCCGACTTTGCCCACGCTCTCGGCAATGGCATCGCCAATGGTGATGTATACCCAGGCATCGGCATCTGCGGTAGCGGTGAGGGCATGGCCATCACCCTTAACAAGCACAAGGGTGTGCGCGCAGCCTTGGTATGGAACCCAGAGATTGCTCAGCTTACACGCCAGCACAACGACGCCAACGTAATTGTGCTTCCGGGCCGATTCATCGACAACAAGACAGCCGAGAAGGCTCTTGACGAGTTCTTCAAGACCCAGTTTGAGGGCGGACGTCACGAGCGTCGCGTACAGAAGATCGACTTGTAATATCTTATCATCCCCAACATCATAGGAGGGTACGGCTCTGTGCTGTATCCTCCTTAAAATTATCTACTAATCCCAACCCTATGAAGCGCCTTTTCATTTCAGCCTCTCTACTTGCCATCAGCCTTACGGCAAGCGCCCAGACACCCTTCATCTCCAACGCTGCCTACCGCACCACCATGCAGCAGCAGCTGGACAAGCGCATCAAGACCGTGGGCAAGACGTTCTACAACACCGCCAACCTCAACCTCTCTGCCGACGAAACCCAAGCCCTCGAGTTTCTTTATGCCTACATGCCCCTTGCCGACGTAACCGACTACCCCACCTCTTTCTTTGCCGACAACGTGCGCCTATCGTTCCAGGCACGCAAGGAGATGCCTTGGGGCAAGGACGTGCCCGAGCTGCTCTTTCGCCACTTTGTGGTACCTATACGTGTAAACAACGAGGCGCTCGACACATCGCGCAGCGTGTTCTACAACGAGCTTAAGAACCGTGTAAAGCACCTGTCTATGCACGACGCCATACTTGAGATAAACCACTGGTGCCACGAAAAGGTTACATATCAACCTTCCGATGCACGCACCTCGTCGCCCCTGCAGACGCTGCGCACCGCCACCGGACGCTGCGGCGAGGAGAGCACCTTTGCCGTTGCCGCCCTGCGCGCCATGGGCATACCTGCCCGACAGGTGTACACGCCACGCTGGGCGCATACCGACGACAACCACGCTTGGGTGGAGGCATGGGCTGACGGCAAGTGGTGGTTCCTCGGAGCATGCGAGCCCGAGCCTGTGCTCAACCTCGGTTGGTTCAACGCCCCAGCCTCACGTGCCATGCTTATGCACACGCGTGCCTTTGGCAACTACCAGGGACCGGAGGAGGTTATGCTGCGCACAAGCAACTTTACCGAGATTAACCTCACAGCCAACTATGCCCCTACAGCACAAGTGGACTTCTGCGCAAGCGATACCGACGGCAACCC
>USCM01000160.1 GCA_900553155.1 uncultured Prevotella sp.
CTGTCTGTCATCTTTCTTATCAACAGGAGCGTTAGGACAGTTGTCCATTTCCTTGTTTATCTCTGCTTCAATGCCGTTCACTCCATCCTTGAAATTCTTTACACCAACTCCAAGGCCGCGCATAAGTTCGGGAATCTTTTTTCCACCAAACAACACAAGCACTACGATAAGAATGATAATCAACTCGGGTGTGCCGAGACCTCCAATAAGGAGCAATTGAGAAATGTTCATAACGTTTTTAATTATTGATTTAAGTTAATGTTTTGTTATTTACTCTCTTGCCATCGGCATCGTAAAAGAAGCCCTGGCTGTTGTCTTTTCATTTTTGTTTTTAACTGTTGCAAAATTAGTAATTCTGAACCTAAGTTCAAACACTGGAAGCCAATGTATAAACGCCGTGAGAGTTATATCTTTAAAACGATATTGAATATCAATAACTTACAAATCTGTCCCTTTCGGCTTGTATAATGATTTCAAAGATTATACAAGCCTGAAAAACGAGAAATAAAAGTTGTATGAGCATCCACTTGTGTGGAAGACCAACGTGAACAAGTCGGAAACAAACAACAACGGGGAGCTGCGGTTACTATCCACAGCTCCCCGTTGTTGCCTTACATCTTATAAAGCGACTAAAGAAAACTAATGTGAGTTTCGTTCGTAATCTTCAAAAACCACATTAATTATAATAACGATAAAAAATAAAGGTTGTTTCTAAAATGACAAAATGCGTTTCTCAAACTCGTCGTTGTTTACAAATGAGCGATTCTTTGCCCTTGTCTTGTATGTGTTCACCGTGTGAACAGAATATCCGAGATAGTGGGCAATGCGCTCATTCTCGCTTATGCCCATGCGTATAAGTGCAAAGATGCGCATCTCGCTCGTCAAGGTGCCTTCTTCTGACGGATATTTGCGGTCGCTTTCGTTGAAAAGAGAATTATACTGCTCCACAAATTTAGGAAACAAAGCAAGGAACGTCTTGTCAAAATTCTTGAACATCGCGCTGCGCTCGTTGGAAATGAGATCTTGGCTTGTCATGTTCTTTATCTTGTCATACTGTCGGGTTACCAGTGCCTTGTTCACGATGTTGAAATAGTGCTCAAGAGCTGATATGTATTCGGTAGAATCGTACAATGTGCGCGCTATGTATTTGTTCTTCACCGTGTTGGCCTCAACAAGCTGCTCATTTGTAGAGTTAAGCTCAGCAAGATGCTGCGAGATAAGAGCGTGTGCTTGTTTCAATCGTTCGTTGAGCTTATGTGAATAAAAATAAGCTCCGCCAAGCACACACAACACAACAAACACGCACACAGAGAGAATAATGAAGAGGTCGCGCTGCTGGCTAACCATGCCGAGACGGGTCTTTTCTACCTGTGGTATGATGTTGCTCAATGCGACAAACCTTACAGGAGCATTAAAGAAATTTATTGCGTCTAAAGCCTTAGCCATATACTTGCTCGCCCTTGCGTCGTCAATGTGTTTTATGGAATTGCTCAAATTATAAAGCGATGTCAGTTCCATCGTTGACGACTCGTTGTCACAAATGGCCGACTTTATAAAGCACACTAATGCCTTGTCTTCATCTCCTTTCCTTTTATAAGCCCATGCCTGCACCATAAAAAGTCCTGCCATAGAATGCTTGTCCTTAGTGTTAGCAAGCGCCTGATTGGCTAACTTTATCACCTGATCATTATCCTCCATTGCTTCCTTTTTGGCGATAGTGTACTGAAACCAATCGGCCGATTTTGGTTGAACCAATGCAAGCAATGAATCAACCGCATCTTCTGCATAACGCACATAAATGGCCTGCTGTTTCTTGCATGCCACAAAACTGTAACGTTGCTCAGTCCACAGCCTGTTTTTGGTCTTGTAATATTCAATCTTTAGCCAAGTCGGCATATCGCTGACATCAATAGAAGATATCAGCTGGTAAGCCTGTATGTTGTCGCCTGAAGTGACGCAAATGAAAGCAAGATTGCATTTAGCAAGCGCAATAAGCTCTGGCTTATTCAATTTGGTTGCAATGTTCATGCTTTTTTGAGCATATACAATGGCAGAATCGGCATTATAGTACAGATATGCCTGGAATATGCGGTGGGTAAACTCGAAACGTGCGTCCAAACTCTCATGACCCGTTATCATCTTCTTAAGATCTTGTATGTGCTGCTCATGCTGAGCCTGATACACCGACGATTTCTCCAAACTTTTGTCAAGCTTGGTGAGCCATTGGTTAACGTCGCTATCTGAAGCCTTTGAAGGGGAGACCATGCAAAGGAGCGAAACAATCAAAAATATAATCTTGTTCATTTTCAAAAGTAACTGTTCAAAATTAATTCTACAAGTATGTCCGTCTGAACTTATTGTCAATATGGCATATACGTTCAATTATACATCATATATTTATTTATATTGCGGATTTTCATAGATTTTCCGCAACAAAGATACTATTATTTATAGAAACATACAAGCTTTTTGATATCGTATTTTGGCATTAATAAGTATATGGTCATATTTATCTTTATACGTAAGTTATGCTTTTCTTCTACTTAACAAACCTCATCCTCGTCCACAACCATCGTGGTATCATTGCCCATACTGCTACGAGCAAGCGATAGCGCCAGTCGATAGTCACAGTCTCCTTGCCTTGCATTACAGCCTTTACTATGGAGCGTGCAACACTATCTGCCGAGAGCTGCAAGGGGAAATGACTTCCGGCAATAAGGTCGGTAGCTACAAAGCCGGGACGGATGTCGGTGATGCGGATATTCAATCGGCGCATGCGTGACTGCTGGGCAATACACTCAAGGTAGTGCGACTGAAAACGCTTGGTGGCAGAATAAGCCGGTGCCGCTCCCAATCCACGGGTGCGTGCTATTGATGTGATGCAAGCTATCTGTCCGCCTTTATTGTTATCGGCAAACCAACTGTATGCTGCTGTAACCATACGTGTGAAACCCAAGCCGTTGGTCTCCACAGTCTTCATCTCGCGGTCAATGTCAAGCTCGCAGTTCTCCCACCCTATTCCCGAACTATGAAAATAGAGATCCATGCCGCCAAGCTCTGTTATCAGCTCCGCCAAATGCTGTGGCGCAGCCTCATCAGTTACGTCTATCTGTCGATAAGCCTTGATATTCTCGTTCGACTTGACAATCTCTTCAAGTCTATCGACACGTCGTCCAGCTACACCAACAATGTATCCTCGCTCCGAAAGAAGACGAGCCACCTCGAGTCCTATACCCGAAGTGGCACCAATTACTATTGCCCTTTTCATTGTCTGTTTTTGCACATAATGATTTATAACGAAACTCTCACCACGTCCACCACATGGCTGCCGGCTCCGATAAGGTCGGCACGCTCGGAGATGCACTTCTGATATTCTATGAAGCGTGCAAACGTCTCGTCGCTCATACGGTTGAGCCGTGTGCGCATATAGTCGGAAGCTCCGTCGGGCGAGAATATAGTGACACGTTCCAAGCCCGCACACTTATCCAGTCGGTTGATGTCGTCAATACGCACATAGTCGTACAGCTCGTCGGCTGATGCCTGTATGTGGAAGTTGTTGTCGACGGCGCCACGCTCCATCAATCCTTCTATACGGTCTTCGTCAAAGCAATACGACAGTATGCTGTATTCGTTCATCAAGTAAGCCACGAATATCAGTCCGCCAGGTTTGGTCACGCGCTTTGCCTCGTTAAGAGCCTTGAGCTTCTCCTCATCACCAATAAGATGATATAGCGGACCGAGCAACAACGTAACGTCAGCCGATGCTGTAGGCAGGAACGGCATATTCCTTGCGTCGCCCTGCACAACATCTGCCGTAGGCTCACGCTTTAGGAACACCTCAATGTTGCGTCGCACCAGTTCTACAGCCTTCACCTTATAGCCTTCTGCCATAAGAGCCGAGGTATAGCGCCCCGTACCTGCACCGATGTCGAGCAATTGCATATCGGGAGTAATGAATCGGCGCAGATGATGCATGGTTGTCTCAAACTCAACGATGCCATGTCTACGCTGCAAGCGAAGGTCTTCGGGATGCTTGTTGTAATGTTTCTCTATGTTGGATAATGCCATAATTTTGAATTGAGAGTTGAAAGTTTAGAATTGAGAGTTATGATATGCTGTTTCATCTAACTACGATAACGCCAAAACATCCTCCACAATCTGATTGTCAAGCAAGCGGTTGTCCGAAAGCAACTGCTCAACATCATATCTGTCGTACAATCCCTTCTTCACTCCACATACAAGCACCTTCATATCCGACGTGCCGTAGTAAGAGGCGATGCGCTCGCCAAAGCCTCCGTCCTTGCAACCGTCTTCGAGTGTTACAACAAGCTTATGGTTCATCTTCAAGGTTTCGAGCGTATCCTTGTCTACCTCATTAAGATAGCGAGGATTAATGAGCGTGGCATCGATGCCCTTGTCGGCAAGCAGACGCACCACGTTCTCGCCCTTCTGATAGAACGAGCCGGCGGCAATGACAGCCACCTTCGAGCCTTCGTGCATAACCTTATACTTCGACTCGTAGCTATAATCGGCATCTACGTGGTCGGCTGTGTGCACCACTCCGTTGCTCGGCATACGTATGGCAATAGGCTTTTGGTCCTGCAGGATTGCCCAACGCATCATGGCGAAATACTCCTCGCATGTGGTAGGGGCGAGATATACCAGTCCCGGGATGCTGCAGAGCATCGGTATGTCGAAGAGGCAGATGTGGGTGATGTCGTTCATTGAGTTCACTCCGCCTCCTACTACATTGATTACGGCTGGATTGGAATTGATGCAAAGATCCTGTGATATCTGGTCGTAAGTGCGCTGGATGAACGTGCTGTATACCGTCCACACCGGGCGCAGTCCACCCTTAGCCATACCCGAAATCATAGCCACAGCCTGTTCCTCGGCAATACCCATGTCAAGGTGTTGCGAGCCAGCCTCCTTGCGCTTGTCGGCAGTAAAGCCTGCTGCTGTA
>USCM01000161.1 GCA_900553155.1 uncultured Prevotella sp.
GGGTGATATAGTTGTTGCGGGTCACTTCCTGCTGGTGGTCGCCATACTGCAGACGTGTTGTGGTGAAGTAGCCCACACGCTGATTCTCCTTACGAGCCACCATAGGCTGTTCGGGTAGGAGAACCAATGAGCTGCTCACCTCGACGGTGATATTGGTCTTGCTCTTTCCCTCGTGTACCACGGTGGTAAGTTCGGAAGTAGCAGTGACGTTGTTGCTGAACGCCTTGATGTCGATAATCTGTGAGAGGTCCGAGTCGGCGGAAGTGCCGAGGTTGATGAGGTTGAACACGTCGTTAATGTAAGTCTTCTTGCCGTTAAAGAGGTCGTTCACCTTAAATATAACGGTAGACGAGTCCTTAGCGACAGCCTCAACCTTAAGGCTCGCTATTAATGGGTCGATGTAGTTGCTCTCCACCGATGCCGCCATAGCGTCATTGGCGTTCACCTCGGGAGTGATGCGCTGCTGACGCACAAATACAGTTTTCTTTTTCTTGTCCCACTCAAAGCGTATGCACTGGTTCTCGTAGTTGATGCCACGGTTTACACCAGCCTCATTCAGCTCGTGAGGAACACGTTGTAGTTTGTTGGAAACCAAAAACACTCTGCCCATCAGCTTTGTGGGCATTTCGAGATAAAAATCCTGGTCCTTCTTAACAACATTCATTACACCTTTGACATTGACTGAGTCGCTGCCAACTAACTTCTTGTATTCAGAATCGGGTTTCTGCTCTGTCTTCTTCTTTTTCTTAAAGAATCCCATCTCGGGAGCCGTTTGTAAAGTAGTTGCATCGCAGTTTATTCCGATAAGCGAGGCCGCTAAAGCCCCCAATAAGAATTGCATTCTATGCATGGGTAAAAACTTCTAAATTCCTGGAATTAATGTTATTGATTCGTTTTAACCCTGCAAAGTTACGTATAAATATCCATTTGTACAAGTCTTTGTGTTTTTTTATGACTTGTTGATGCAAATTTATGCATCCTTATGCAAATTTGTATACAAATGTTTAAAAACTATAGTAAAGTCGTGCACTTAGAACAGTAAAGTCGCCATTCTTGTTGTTTATGTATTGAAAGTAAGGCTGCAAGGCAATCGATTCGGTTATTTGTCGCTTCCATGTAAGCTCCAATGTGCGCTCGATGCCTTGGTGGAACTGTGCGTATTGTGCCGACACTCCACACTCGTTCTTGCTGTCTTTGTAGGCGCCTCCAACCTCGGCAAATCGGTAGCATCCGTTGCTGCGACTCGTATTCTCCGAATACTGCAACATTGCCGCTATACTTTTGTCGCCTGCTGTCCATAGGTTCTGCTCGCCATATATCCACCAAGCGCAAGTGGTGTTGTTTGTGGCATCGTTGGATACAGCCATTTCGCCTTCGTCGTCGATAGGGTAGTGGCGTGTGTGAAGGGCAGCACCGGCAAAGTAGTGTCCACCCTTATGTTGGTATTCTATTTGCGACATATTGAAGATGCCGTCTTTCTTGGGTTTTATAATGAATGGGTTGTCGTTATGACGCCAGCCGTTATAGCCAGCACCATTATATATACTGTTGCGGAACGTCCATCCACCTTTGGTTACATCAAAATATATTGTTAGTCCAGAGAAAGGATAGTTGGCTATTGGATAGCTTGCCGATATAGTGGGGAATATGCCGCCCGAACCATTGGCAAAGAGCGAGGTGACGTCGGATGTAAAGAAGTCCTCGTTCACGTTTCTTACTCCCACAAACAGATGTCCAGCCTTCCACTCGTGCATATAGCCAAGAACGGCAATGGTAGCAAAGAGGTTGTCTGCCTCGATATTGGAGAAACCCTGCCAGTCGTCGATAATAGTCTCGTTGGTTTTAGCCACGTGCAAGGTGGCAGCCTCAAACGAGTCGTTGCCCTTGCCTATGGGTATGCTGAGGTTCAATCTAAGGAGATTAAGCCAGTTGGTTTTGTTGTTCATATCCCATTGCCACTCTGTTGTGTATTCTCCGCTAAAGTTTTGGGCTTGCAAAGCATAGGCGTTTAGGCAAGCCAACATCATAAGTATTATACGATACATCTTTCTCTGATTTATTATCCGATTCTTGATTTACTATATACTTCTCGTTTTCGACTGCAAAATTACTACATTTTTCTTTAATACCCAATAGTAGGTATTTTAGAAAACCATTAGAAGTATGTTAGAATCTAATTTGAGTTTTTGGTGTCTGTGTTAGTCATTTTGTGACAATTAGTATTCAAAAGGTCGTTAATTAAGAAAACTTTACAATATATTATGGGTTTCCTTACATTGTTTTTTATTACCTTTGCACCGTTTTATTATACTTAAAATTTAAATTATGAACAAGTTTTACACTCTTCTTCTTTTGAGTGGTGCAGCGCTTTCAGCAAATGCACAGCAAATTAATGGAAGTTTTGATAGTGAGTGGAGCGATTGTATTCCATGGGATAGCAAAGGTAACACAAAGTCTTCTGGCACTCAGCCTGAAGGTTGGACAATCTCTAATGTGTATGTAGGATCAAAGGTGGTTGTTGGTGAATCAGAGGTCCACAATGATGGCAAAGCTGTTAAGCTTACTAATACTGATGCTGCAGGTCAGAAAGTTCCAGCATATCTTACATTGGGTACTTCTTGGGCTACTGCCGAGACTTGGACTGTAGCAGTACGTAATGCTGATGGCGGTACATGGGGAGGTAAGGAGTTTACCTATCATCCCGATGCTCTGAGTTTTGACTATAAGCGCGATAACTCGCATGGCAAAGAGGATGCCTCTGTTATAGCTTATCTATGGAACGGCACATGGACACAAAAGGATGTACCTGCAAATACTGCCGTTAGTTTTGTTGGCTATGGCACTGCCACAAAGGTAGATATGATAGACCGCGACCGCAATGTGCTCGGAATGGAGAAGACCAATGCTGTTCTTGGTGGAGATGTTACAAGCACAGAGGGTGCAACCTGTGTAGCAAAGATCAACTATGCCATTACCGGCAATACAAAGAAGCCGTTGGCAGATGGTGAGGAAGACAAGAACGAGTATGAGTGGGTATCTGACACTATCAACTTCGACTATGGTGACAATGTTGATGCCAAGGTCGAAAAAATCAATGTGATATTCTCGGCAACCAACTACTTTGGCGACCGCAAGCATATTGTAAAGAACAACTCGCTCTCTATCGACAACGTTAAGCTCATCTACTGGCATGGCTTAAAGTCGCTTAAGGCTTTTGACAACGAGGGCAATGATGCTGCACTTGAGTTCGACCCTAATGTATATACATATAATGTAAACTCTACTTTTAACGATTCGTATACACCAAAACATACAAAGAAGGGTGCTGGTGCCAAGGTTGAGGCTAAGTATGATGCTAAGACAGCCCAGTATGTCATCACCGTTAAGGCTGAGGACTATGATGCCGAGACCAATCCTGAGGCTATAAGCACATACACAATACAGTATGTAAAGCCGTCGCCAACATTGACATCGCTCTCTATAGATGGTCATGAGTTTGGCGGTGTGTCTGGTTTGGCTAACGAGATTAACGTTACAGGCAAGTACAATGATAATGCAGAGGTAACGTATAAAGCTTCTTCAGAATATGCTACAGTCGAGAAGAGCTTTGAAGGCAAAACTCTCACAATCACTGTAAGCGAAGAGGGTACCACACCAACTGTATACACAGTTACATTCGAGGGCAAGGAGAACGATGCTGTTTATCAGATACCTAACTCTAACTTCGAGGCTTGGACAGCAGAAGGCAAGCTGAATGAGGGCTGGCATTCATTCGAGTCGGCAACTGGTGCCTTGTCTTCTTTTGCTTCGCTCTCACCAGTACCTACTATGATAGAGGATGGTTTTGAGGGTAAGGCTGTGCGTTTGCGCTCTGCCAACTTGATGGATATTGCTAAAGCCAACGGCAACCTCACAACTGGTACAATAAGCATGGGTAATTATCTTCCGACAGATCCTGCCAACTACAACTATACCGACCGCACCAATGTAAGTGGCAACCTTCCGTTCGCCGGCACTCCTGACGCATTTGAGGTTTACGCTCGCTTTACACCGGGTACTGCACGCGACCTGACAGATGAGGAGAAGGCTAACGGTACAGAGATTAAGCTTCAGGGACGTATGCAGCTTATCCTTCACGATAATGCTCCTTATCACGACCCAGAGCTTGAAGCACAGGTTGGTTCGAAGATTGCATCAGCAAGCGTTCTTATTCCTGAGACAGCCAAGTGGACTAAGTTTACAGGTGAGTTCAACTACGTTGGCGAGCCTTCTGACAAGCAGTATATGCTTGCTTCGGCTACAACAAACCCAATGCCGGGTGCTTCACAGGACGACCAGCTCGACCTCGACAACGTTAAGCTCATCTACTGGCACGCTCTGTCGGAGTTGACATTCGACGGCAAGGCTGTTGAGGGATTTGACGCCGAGAAGACCGAGTATACTGTTAAGGGCAACCTTGCCGACGACAACAGCAAGATAGCATACAAGGTTAAGGGTAAGGGTGCCAAGGCATCTACATCACTCGACCTCGACAACAATGTGCTTAAGATTACTGTTGAGGGCAACGACATCAGCGTTAATGCCGACAGCAAGACTGTATACACAATCCACTTCGACAACACAACTGTTGGTATCGGTTCTATCTCAGCCAATGAGGCTAAGAGCCACAAGGTATATACTCTCGGTGGCGTGCGTGTCAATGGTAAGCCTGCAGCTGGCATGTATATCGTTGACGGCAAGAAGACGGTTGTTAAGTAATTAGCGCAGAGGTTATTCTTAATAACTATATAAACGACAAAGCTCAGAACCTTATGGCTCTGAGCTTTGTCGTTTTGTATACGTATATGTACGTGCCGTTATCACATCATACATCCAGAAGGCTTGTCGCCCTTGTCGGCTCTAACGCTTCCGCCATATCTTT
>USCM01000162.1 GCA_900553155.1 uncultured Prevotella sp.
GGGCGTTAGGCTTACGTCTGTTCTCCTTTGTAAACTCGGGCTGCAAGAAACGCGCCACATGGCCGTACACGGCTTCCTCGGCATAACGCTGCATACGCGAGTCGATAGTGGTGTACACCTTCAGACCGTCTGCATTAAGATTGTACGGCGTACCGTCCTTCTTGAAGTTCTTGTTGCACCATCCATAAAGCGGGTCGGTAACCCAAGCTATCGAGTCGAGCACATACTGGCGCTTGTTCCACGACGGATACTTGGATATGTCCGGACGCTCGGCAGTCATATATATACGCAAGAACTCGCGCAGATAAGGAGCCGTACCATCCTTGTGGTCGGTGCGGTGGAAGTCGAGTGTAAGGTCTTTGGCTGCATACTCGTCGTACTGCGCATCTGTTAGATAGCCAGCCTTACGCATCTGGTCGAGCACCACATTGCGGCGTTCGCGGCAGCGGTCGGGATAGCGCACGGGGTTGAAGAGCGACGGATTCTTGCAAAGTCCGATAAGAGTGGCAGCCTCCTCAACAGTAAGATCCTTAGGCTCCTTATTAAAATAGGTGTTGGCGGCAGTCTTAATGCCTACCGCATTATGCAGGAAGTCGAAGTAGTTGAGATAGAGCGCGATAATCTCCTCCTTAGTATAGTTGCGTTCGAGCTTCACGGCAATAACCCACTCTATCGGCTTTTGCAGCAAGCGCTGCAACGTACTCTTAGCCGTTTCCGAATAGAGCTGCTTGGCAAGCTGCTGCGTAATGGTAGAGCCACCGCCGGCAGAAGTCTGACCAAGGAGCCCACGCTTAACCACAGCACGTCCAAGGGCAATGAAGTCGACACCCGAATGGTCGTAGAATCGGGCATCCTCTGTAGCCACAAGAGCGTCTACGAGGTGAGGCGACAGGTTGCTGTAAGGTATGCAGACACGGTTCTCGCGGTTGAAGTTCCATGTACCAATCACCTTGCCGTCGGCACTGTAAATCTGTGTGGCAAAACGATTTATAGGATTCTGCAAGTCCTCGATCGGCGGCATATAGCCAATCCAACCGTTCCATATAGCCGTGAAAGCCAGTCCACTGACAATAAATGCAAGGACAAGCATACCCCATAGAAAGTGTACGAACGCTTTTCTCATGTTCTTCGTATTTTCGATATTAATATGATTCCTGATAAATACACATAAACGTGTGCAGTATGCAAAGGTAAGCTAAAAATATGATATTCTTGCCTACCATATATGTACATTTTATATTAATAGTATAAAATTCCGTAAAAATGTCCTATAAAGGTATACGCATATCGGAAATTTGTTATAATTTTGCAGCCGAAATAAATAGTATAAACATGACAGAGCAAATACTTGACTACCTTATTTCAATAGACAAGACTCTAACAGTTTTCTTCAACTTCAATGGTGGCTTTATTAACGACATCCTCTGGGACAGCTTTTCTTCTCGTCTCACATGGGTACCGCTTGCCTTGGCTTTCCTCTTTTTTCTTTATCACAAGCCTAAGAAATGGAAGGAGGCTACCCTTATCGTGCTTGCCCTTGTGCTAATCATCACACTGTGCGACCAGGTAACGTCAACCGTTATGAAGCCCTACTTTGCCCGTTTACGCCCGTCGCACACGCCGGGTGTGGAGAATCTGTTGCATTATGTCAATGGATACCGTGGCGGTAGATACGGATTTGCATCGAGTCATGCAGCCAACTCGTTTGGTGCCGTAACCTTTGTGTCGCTTATTGTGGGTAGACGCAAGATAGCTGCGTTTCTCTTCGCATTTGCTGTCATGGTGTGCTACTCTCGCATCTATCTTGGTGTGCACTACCTGGGCGACCTTATGACGGGTGCTTTGATTGGCACCTGCATTTCTTACGTAATATACCGCGTTATGCCATATAAGTGTCGCTATGGTTTCAGACCTAATAGTGCTGACATTAGTTATGGATGGTATACACAAAAAAAAGTTTTAGTTGCATAACCTATCATTCTATCACAGGTTGTCAACTAAAGTACTGACACTTAAAGAGTTACATTTTTATTAGAACATAAAAAGCGGTGCAACCCGTCACTAATCTGTCACTAATCTATCACTATGCAACGTTGCGCAAGCGATGTTGAGCGAGTGATGGATTAGTGACAGATTTGTGTTAGGTGGATGATAGATTGGAGGACGGGGATATGGCATAAGACATTGCTATCGTATTGATATTCTGACGATTACAAGTACACAGCCGTAAGAAAAGTGATAGAATGATGGGTTGCTAAAAAAAAGATACATATAGCAGGAGGTACGGTCTCCGTACCTCCTGCTGGTGCTAATCTAATGTATTATTACAGAGGCTTTGTAACGCTCTAACTAAGCCTTAATGACAACCTCACTAAGCCTTAATGACACACCAACTAAGCCTTAATTGCAACCCAACTAAGCCTTAATTGCACGCCCACGAAGCCTTAATCGATAAATCGCTTGGTTATTTCGCCATACTCGTCGATGCGACGGTCGCGGAGGAACGGCCACCAACGGCGCACATCCTCGCTGTGGGCAAGGTCTACCTCGGCAATTATGCTCTCCTCCTCGTCTGCCGACGAGCGATAAAGCACTTCGCCCTGCGGACCAACAACCATTGACGAGCCCCAGAACTGTATTCCCTCTGTCTGACCACTTGGATCTGGCTCGAAACCAACACGGTTGACCGAAACAACCGGCAAGCCATTAGCCACGGCATGACCGCGCTGCACCGTTGTCCAAGCCTCACGCTGACGCTGCTGCTCGTCCTCCGTATCGTTGGCTGCATAGCCAATGGCTGTGGGATAAATAAGCAGTTCGGCACCCTGCAGAGCCATTAGTCGGGCTGCCTCCGGATACCACTGGTCCCAACATACAAGCACTCCGAGCTTGCCCACGCTGGTCTGTATTGGGTGAAAACCAAGGTCGCCTGGGGTAAAATAGAACTTCTCGTAGTAGGCTGGATCGTCGGGGATGTGCATCTTGCGATACTTGCCGGCAATGGTTCCGTCGCGCTCTATCACCACGGCTGTATTATGATAAAGCCCCGGCGCACGGCGCTCAAACAACGATGTAACGAGCACAACGCCACACTCCTTAGCCACCTCGCCGAAGAACTCGGTTGAAGGACCGGGTATAGGCTCTGCCAAATCGAAATTGTCCACATCCTCCACTTGGCAGAAGTAGAGCGAGTTATGCAGCTCCTGCAGCACCACAAGCTCGGCACCACGCTCAGCCAAATCGCGTATGCCCTCGGCAAGGCGCAGGATATTGGTCTTGGTATCAGCAATGTTGTGTTGCTGGAGATATCCTATCTTCAAATGCTTCATTTTTAATTGTCTTTATTTAGTTATACTTTTATTATTCTATTTTCGCAGTTGCCAGAACGCCACGGCAGCCGCAGCGGCAACATTAAGCGAGTCGACCCCATGCATCATCGGTATGCGCACCACATAGTCGGCTTGGTCGATAGTGGCTTGCGGCAGTCCGTCGCCCTCGTTGCCCATCACTATAGCCAATCGTGGCTCGGCAAGCAGGGCCTCATTATCTATCGACACCGACCTGTCGGTAAGCGCCATAGCCGCCGTACGCAGACCAATGTGGTTAAGGCTGTTTAACGGAGCGTCCATCCACGTCCAAGGAATAGAGAACACCGCACCCATTGACACACGCACAGCACGGCGTGTAAGAGGGTCGCACGACGTGCGTGTAAGCAGAGCCGCGTCAATGCCAAGGGCAGACGCCGAGCGGAAGATGGCACCCACATTGGTAGAATCGACCACTCCGTCAATCACCACCACACGGCTGGCATCACGGCACACATCCTCAACAGAGAGTTGTGCAGGACGGCGCATAGCACACAGCACACCCCTCGTAAGCACATAGCCCGTGAGCGTGGCAAGCAACTCGCGGCTGCCCGTATACACCGGTATGTCGGGACAGCGTGCTATTATCTCTGCCGCATCGCCCTCCACATGGCGTTCCTCGCAAAGCAAGGACAGAGGCTGGTAGCCGGCATCAAGAGCACGTGTTATAACCTTCGGGCTTTCGACGATGAAGATACCGTTGCCATGCTCGTACTGATGGCGCAGCTGTTTCTCGGTAAGATTGCCATACACCTCCACCCCAGGCTGCACCAACGACGTAATCTTTACTATCGGCATACCTCCTCAGGATACTGCATTGTAAGACAATGGATAGAGCCATGCTGGCGCACAATGGTACACGAGTCGATGCCAATGATGTCGTAGCCAGGGAAAGCCTCAGCCACAAGCTCAAGAGCACGTGCGTCGTTGGCATTCTGATTGTATGTAGGCACGATTACAGCACCATTAAGAATGAGGAAGTTGGCGTATGTAGCCGGCAGTCGGTCGGCATCGTCGTATAGGGCGTCGGGCATAGGAAGCTTAAGCAGTCGGTACGGATTGCCGTCGGCATCGGTAGCCTTCTGCAGCTGAAGCTCAAGAGCCTTGAGGTCGGCAAACTGCGGGTCGCTCTCGTCGTCGCATCCCACATATAATAATGTATTGTTGGGGCATAGACGAACTATGGTGTCGATATGTCCGTCGGTGTCGTCGCCAATGAGCTGACCATGATCGAACCATACAATCTTGCGGGCACAAAGACGCTCCAAAAGCGTCTGCTCCACCTGCTCCTTAGTCATTGGCTGGTTGCGATGTGGAGCCATAAGGCACACACTGGTAGTGAGGATGGTACCGCGTCCGTCGCTCTCTATAGAGCCACCCTCAAGCACAAAGTCGTCATAATCAACGCGTTCGCCGTGGAACACGCCCTTGTTGTATAATGTGCTGTTGATGAGGTTGTCCTTATCGGCGGCAAACTTCTCG
>USCM01000163.1 GCA_900553155.1 uncultured Prevotella sp.
ACGCCGGTTTTCAAGACCGGTGCATTCGACCACTCTGCCATCTCTCCATAGGGTGTCTATGGTTGGTCGTGTGAATTAAGCAAGGCTTCGAACTTGCCGAAACCGATAGCTTTACTACATATAGCGGAGAGAGAGGGATTCGAACCCCCGGTACCTCTCAGTACGCCGGTTTTCAAGACCGGTGCATTCGACCACTCTGCCATCTCTCCATAGGGTGCTGGATTTCCGATAGATATAGTCTTGCTATATGTTGCGACTTGTTCAGCCGTCTTGCTTAATTGCGGGTGCAAAGGTAGCGTTTTTTATTTAACCTGCAAAACTTTTGAGAACTTTTTTTGATAAAATCTTTATTTTTTCCTTTTTTCCCATCATTTGATAGATAAGTACATTTAGTAAGGTGGTTTGTTTGGATGAAATTAATTAACTTTGCAGCATGATTTATCCAAGCAATTTTGAAAGCAAGATACAGTTTAGCGAGATACGCTCGTTGTTGAAGGGCTATTGTCTTAGCCAGTTGGGCAAGGACAAGGTGGACGCCATGGCTTTTGGCAACGATGCCGAGCTTATCAATACGGCGTTGCGACAGACACGCGAGTTTCGCCGTATGCAGGAGGAGACTGACGATTTTCCACTTCAGTACTTCTTCGACATGCGCGCATCCATCAAGCGCATACGCATAGATGGAACCCATTTGGAGGAGAACGAGATATTCGACCTACGCCGCTCTCTTGATACCATAGCTGGCATCGTGAAGTTCTTGAACCGCAGCGACGACGACGGCAACTTCGACTACCCTACCCTGCATGCCCTTACCGAGGACGTGCTGACCTTCCCCGACCTCATACGCCGCATCGACCAGATACTCGACAAGTATGGCAAGATTAAGGACACTGCCTCTCCACGACTTGCCGAGATACGCTCACAACTGCGCAAGGCGGAGGGCAGCGTGTCGCGTACATTATATAGCATACTGCGTGCAGCACAGAGTGAGGGCCTTGTAGAGAAGGATGTTACGCCCACACTGCGCGACGGCCGACTCGTTGTGCCTATCGCCCCGGCTATGAAGCGCCGCATCAAGGGTATCGTACACGACGAATCGTCTACCGGCAAGACGGTGTTTGTGGAGCCTACCGAGGTGGTGGAAGCCAACAACCGCATACGCGAACTTGAGGCCGACGAGCGCCGCGAGATTATCGTCATACTGACTGAGTTCTCCAAACTTGTGCGCCCTCATGTCGACGACATAATCTATGCCTATCAGCTTCTTGCAGAAATAGACTTTATCCGAGCCCGTGCCGAGTTTGCCCGTCTTACCAACGCCATTGAGCCGGAGGTAAGCCCCAAGCCTGTTGTCGACTGGATTACAGCCAAGCATCCTCTCTTGTGGCTCGCCCTCAAGAAGCAGGACAAGCCTATTGTGCCTCTCGACATCATGCTTACCAAGGACCGCCACATCCTCATCATCTCCGGACCTAACGCCGGCGGCAAGTCGGTATGCCTCAAAACGGTTGGACTGTTGCAGTATATGCTGCAGTGCGGATTGTCCATCCCCGTCAGCGAGCGCTCAAAGGTTGGCGTCTTTGCCGACATCATGATTGACATAGGCGACGAGCAGAGCATCGAGAACGACCTTTCTACCTACTCGTCTCACCTGCTCAACATGAAGAATATGATGAAGCAGGCTGGCGACAGCACTTTGTTATTAATAGACGAGTTTGGTACCGGTACCGAGCCCCAGATTGGCGGAGCCATGGCCGAAGCCGTGCTCAACCAGTTTGTCAAGAAGCACGCTTGGGGCGTTATAACCACCCACTACCAGAACCTCAAACACTATGCCGACTCGCATGACGGCATAGCCAATGGCGCTATGCTATACGACAGACACGAGATGCGCCCTCTGTTCCAGTTGGCTATAGGCCAGCCGGGTTCGTCGTTTGCCATAGAGATAGCCCGCAAGACTGGCATACCCGACGAGGTGATACGTGAGGCAAGCGACATCGTGGGTTCCGACTACATACAGAGCGACAAGTATCTGCAGGACATCGTTCGCGACAAGCGCTACTGGGAGAACAAACGCCAGAACGTGCATCAGCGCGAGAAGGATCTTGAGAAGACAATAGCCAAATACGAGGAAGAGATTAAGGAACTTGCACAAAAGCGCAAGGAGATTCTACGCCAGGCCAAGGAGCAGGCACAAGAGTTGCTTAAGGAAAGCAACCGCAACATCGAGAACACCATACGCGAGATACGCGAGTGTCAAGCCGAGAAGGAAGAAACCAAGCGTCTGCGCGAAGAGCTCAACGCATTCAAGGAGGACGTCAGCGAGATTGACACCAAGTCGGCAGACGACCTTATCGAGAAGAAGATGCGACAGATTATGGAGCGCAAGGAGCGCCGGGAGAAACGCAAGAAGGAGAAGAAGGAGAATGTCGGCAAGCCTACAACCATAGGCACCAAGCTCCCTACTCCATCTGCCTCTGCCGAGCAGCAGACGTTTGCCGTTGGCGACCATGTGCGCATGCGCGGCCTTACAACCGTAGGAACCGTAGAGACGATAGACGGCAAGCAAGCCACTGTTGTCTTTGGCGATGTTCGCACAAAGGTCAAGATGTCGCGACTGGAGCACACCACCAAGACTCCCGAGTCGACACAACCCGCCACCTTCGGTATTAGCCGTGAGACACGACAGACCATCGACTCGCACAAACTCAACTTCCACCAGGACCTTGACGTGCGTGGTATGCGTGGCGACGAAGCCCTCAATGCCGTGCAGCACTTTATAGACGACGCCATACTTGTTGGCATGTCGCGTGTGCGTATTCTGCATGGCAAGGGCAACGGCATCTTGCGCCAACTGATACGTCAGTATCTGCAGTCGATACCTAATGTCACGAGCTGCAAGGACGAGCATGTACAGTTTGGCGGAGCCGGCATAACGGTTGTCGACTTCTAAAAGGACATTAAGAGCCTATTATATCTCGTCCACCCCCACATATCCGTGCATCACGGCATATATCGTAAGAGCTGATACACTGTGCACCCCGAGTTTGTTCATAAGGTTCTTGCGATGCGTTATAATCGTCGGCAGACTAAGACTGAGTCTGTCGGCGATTTCTTTGTTTATATACCCCTTCACCACCAACGACATAACCTCTATCTCGCGTGTAGACAATGGTGTAGAAACATTGGCTTCGGCAGGCACGACGGGAGGCAGATTGCGTCCCCTGGCATGCGCATGCTGCTCCAGCATAAGCAACGAGCGAAGCAGCTGCTTAGGCGGCTGATTGGTGCAGATAGTATGGAATGAGCTAAGAACCGCCATATCGTCGGCAGCCGAACTCGACAGCACTATCGTCTTATGGCGCATCTGCTGAAAGAACGCCATATTGGCAAGCACAATGCGCACATCCACAAAATAATGATAATACTGCTCTGGATGGTTTGCCTCAAGTTCGGCAAACGATCCAAAGGAGTCAACCTGGAGCATCGGCATTACCGACTCCAATAAACCAGTCAACCCCAACACTGCGAGAGTGTTGGGGTCGACTATAGCTATACGTGGAATTTTTGTCATATTATTTCTTCCAGAATCGAGAGGTGATGTCGGTGAAGTCGTCGCCAACAGCACGCTTGTAAAGGCGCTGGTTGGTGGTGCGCTCCTTCAAGCAACCAAGGTGCTCTATGTACGGACCAAGCTTGATGTAGTCGAAGTCGCGCTTGCGTATCGACTTAGGAAACTGCTGTCTACCGCTGTACCACGCCACCTTGATGTCCTCGTGCTCACGGTGCAGATACTGTGCAAGCTGGCTAACATACTTAGGGTCGGCATCGCCGCCCATAAAGCAAATGCAGGTTATCTCGCCGCCATACTGCTTCATAAACTGGTCGAGCACCATTGGGGTGAGTGGCTCACCTATGTTTTCCCACAGATAGTGGCTGTGGCAACCCGGACAACGGCATGGGCAGCCTGTGATGTTGATAGACAGCGTCACCTCGTCGGGTATTTCTTGGAATACAATTCCTGTATTGAGATAATTTAGCATAGTTGTATTGCTTAAAAGATTGGGGTGTTACGATTATATTCTCTTAGTCTTGAATCGACTTCTCCACCTCTGCATAGTAGCGGCGCTTAGCCTCCTGTTGTCGGGCCTCCGAGAAGTTGCTCACGCGCTTAAGGTAGCCGATGATGCGGGTCATATAGTCCACATTCTCGCTTCCGCAGTGAGGACACTTCTTAAGGTAGCGCTTGTCGATGTAGCCACACTCGTTGCAGATGGTGTTAGGAATGTTGAATGTAAAGTAGTTGCATCCCTCCTTGGCAGCCACACGCAGCAACTGGCGATACTGAGCCTTTGACAGGTGCTCCTCAAGGTTCATGTGCAGAGCCGATCCACCGGTAAGGTGCTCGATGTATGGAGCGCCGTGCATCTTAAACTTGTCTACGATGTTGAGCGAGTCGTCCTCTACAATGTAGAAGTAGCTGTTATAGCAGTCGCGCGGAACGAAGTAGCCGTCCTCACGGTCCCACTTAGCGTGCTTAACGCCAACGTTCTCTGCCGGAATCATCTCGCAGTTGAACATAAGCTCCTTTGTGCGATACTGCTTGTTGTACTTCTCCACGAGTCCCAGCACCTTCTGTACGAAGTGCAGATAGTCGGGATTGTCGTTAATCTTCAAGCCCATAA
>USCM01000164.1 GCA_900553155.1 uncultured Prevotella sp.
CCACGAAACTCTCGTTTCTGTGGCACATAGGGTTTAGTAGCAGCAAATACGCTGGTGCACAGCATAAAGAGCACCAAGGCAAAGAGTTTTCTTATCATTTTGTTTTGTTATTAGTTTTGTTTTGTTGTTTTACCGTAGACACCCGCTTTATCACGCTATAAGCACTGTACAGTCCAAGCTCTCCGGCTTTGCTAAGGTCGGCTATGCCCTCGGCTCTCAGTCCGTTGTGCACACGTGCAAGTCCGCGGTTGTAATAAGCTTCAGCCAAGTTAGAGTCAATATTTATGGCACGTGTAAAGTCGTCGATAGCGTGCATATAGTCCTTGCGTGTCAGGTTGGCGCAGCCTCTATTGTAGTAGAGATACTGATTGTCTGCATCGAGCTGTATGGCACGGTCGAGGTCGGCTATCACACGTAGGGTCTTAAGCGCAGGGTCTTGCTTGGCTGTTGCCGACGAAGCCTTGAGGTCAAACTCGTTCATCATCGTCTGGCAGTAGGCACGTTGCCACAGGGCAAGCACGGAGGTAGAGTCGATGCCCAGACATGCCGTAAGGTCCGAAATGGCAGCGTCGTAGTTCTGCACCACACTCTCTGCCACGGCACGCTGCTGCAGAACCACAGACAGCTTGCGCTCGTCGCGTGTGCGCTCCACCACGGCTGTTAGCGAGTCGACACGCGATAGCATTGCCCTCGACTGGCGCTCGTCCATCTGGCGCATAGCGCAGCTTACATATATGCGCCTGTTGCGTGCGTAGGCGTTGTTGAAAGCCTCCACCTTAGGCGCAAAGGCATGGTAGGTGTGCACGTCGCTGGCATACTGCATATAAGAAAGGTGATACATGGGCAGAGCGTCCATAGCTGTGGCACGGTTCTGCACACGTCCACGATAGTCGCTCTTATACTCGTGCTCGGCTGTCTGCTCGTCGGCTACAACAATCTGGTTGTACTTGTCGGGGTCTATCTCGCTGCGTCGGCGCATCTGCTTGCGCTTTGCAGCCGACCATCGTGGCTGTATGCCAAGGTGCTTGTTGTTCTGCGCCTTGAATATACGAAATTCGTCAAGCTCTGCCTTAGCCGTCATGCCCAAGCGGCGGTAGCACGAGGCACGTCGTGCGAGGCCGTTCCAGAAGTTAGGAAACTGGTTTATCATACGTGTATAGTCGCGTATGGCGGCACGCAAGTCGCCCGTTTTGTCGAGCAATATGGCACGGTTGTATATGGCGAGGATATTCTCAGGCTCCATCTTTATAACGTAGTTGAAGTCTTGTATGGCACGGTTGTCGTCGCCAAGCTGCATACGCAGCAATCCTCGGTTGTAGTGGGCAAGGAAGTTGTCGGGGTCGAGGTCGAGCGCCGTATCATAGTCGGCCATTGTTCCTCGCAGGTTGTTAAGGTTGAAACGCGCAAGGGCACGGTTCACATAGTTGCCCACATTCTTTGGCTTGAGGTGTATGGCTTTGCTGAGATATGTATCGGCATCCTTCCAATGCAAACGCGAGAGGGATATCATCGCCCTTGTGTTCCATGCGTCGGCATCGTATGGGTCGACCTCAAGTCCACGGTCAAGCCACTGGTCGGCGTTCGTGGTGTCCTTCTGTGCAAGGTACACTTGTGCCTTAAGCGTATATGCTCCGGCAAACTTTTTCCAACGTGTCACTACGGTGTCGAGGTCGAGTTGTGCCTGGGCATAATCCTTTTGCTCCACACGGCAGAGTGCGCGGTTGTACCACGCAGCCTGGTTAAGCGGATTAAGACGTATGGAGTTGTCGTAGTCGGCAATGGCAAGGTCGTACTTGTTCTGTCGTATATGGCACAAGCCTCTAAGCTCGTACATATTGTATATATACGGGTTTAGCTGTACAGCCTTAGACACATCGGCTTCGGCTCCAGAGTAATCGTCGAGATAAAACTTGGCAAGGCCACGGAAAAACCAAGGCTCATAGAGATAAGGCTTTGCCGTGAGCACTTGATTGAAATATTGTATTGAAAGCACATAATCCTCATAATACAACGCGCTGCGACCCGAAATCATCAGTCGGTCGGTGTTAAACTGCGCCTTTACGCGCTGCAACGGGCATAAAAGGAGTATGAAAATTAAAAGAACAAGAGCGCCGTATCCCTCGGCTTTTCTACGAGACGAAGGTAAAAGAGAGTGACGATTGACCAGATTATTTTTCATATATATAGACTATTTGTAGGAGGCTACGGCTGCTTGGAGCCATGCCTCCTACCGAAATGCGTCCTTATTTCTTCAACACCTTCGTGCGGTAAGAGCAACGGAAGCGTCCGAGTAGCAGATTCTTTAGTTTGCCGCGTATAAGCTGTCGACGCATAGGCGATATGCGGTCGATAAACATCTTGCCACCAAGGTGGTCGAACTCATGCTGCATAACACGTGCAAGATAACCCTCAACCCACTCGTCGTGCTCGTTGAAGTCCTCGTCCATATATTTTACGTGTATGCGTGTAGGGCGTGTTACACTCTCGTGTATGCCTGGCAGCGATAGGCATCCCTCCTCCATTGTCTCCTTCTTCGAGTCTTCATCATACTCGAGGATGTAAGGATTGATAAAGGCATGGCGGAAGTCCTTGTACTCGGGAAGGTCCTCGCTCAGCACGTCGAGGTCGATAACCACGAGGCGTATGTCAAGGCCTATCTGCGGAGCGGCAAGTCCAATGCCGTCGCTCTCGGTGAGCGTTTCGTACATATTGGCTATTAGTGCCTTAAGCTCTGGATAGTCAGGTGTGATGTCTTGCGCCTCTTTGCGAAGCACCGGCTGACCGTATGTGTAAATAGGTAAAATCATTTTGACGTTTTTGTTTTCTAAATTCCCTTCATCCGAAGGTAATCCTGAAGAATTATAGTGGCACTTATCTCGTCGACAAGCGCCTTGTTCTGGCGTGCCTTCTTGCCTATGCCACTGTCGAGAATGGCCTTATGGGCAAGTACCGACGTAAAGCGTTCGTCGTAAAACTCGAGCGGAATGTCGGGCATCTGCTTGCGCCACTGTGCCGCAAACTGACGCACACGCTGCAAGTTCTCGCTGGGCTCGCCATTGAGCTGGCGAGGCTCGCCAATAACTATGCGCTCCACTTTCTCGCGTGACACATAGTCCTTAAGAAACTTCATGAGGTCGCACGTAGCAACTGTCGCCAATCCGCCAGGTACTATCTGCAGCGGATCGGTGACAGCCAAGCCCGTGCGCTTCTTTCCGTAGTCGATTGAAAGTATACGGGCCACAGTTGTATTAATGTTTCAACGTTATGCTATCTTACTTCTTGTAGAGCAACCATGCGCCAGGATACTGACCCATAAGCTGGTCGCGCGACTGTGCAGCCTCAGCCTTTGTGGCAAATGTAGAAGCAACAACACGGTAGAGGTTGCGCTCTGAGTTGTATACAATCTGTGCGTTCTTGCCGGCAGCCTTGAGCTGACCCTGCAGTCCCTCGGCATTAGCCTTAACCGAGAACGAGCCAACAACAACACTGAAGTTGTTCAAGCCTGAGCCGTCAACCAGTGTGAAGTCCTCCGAACGTACAGCTACGTTGTCCGAGTTGTCAACAACAGTTGTTTCTGTAGCAGGCTTCTCAACGATAGGTGCTACAACCGGAGTTTCCTCCTGTACAGGCTGCTCGGCAGGCTGCTCGTGCTTAGCCTGAGCCTTATCATACATCTTCTTGTATGCACTCTCCTGTGACTTGCAGCTTGTGAAAGCCAACGCTACGCAGACACCTGCGCACAAAACCAAACTTTTCTTCATATCAATATTGTGTTATTAGAGATTTATATTATGTACATTTTGGTGCGAAATTACAAAATATATTATAATAAAGAGGTTATTTGGCGCCTAAAGTTTGTTAAATGTGCGTTCCATATAGATTTTTCAAAAAAAACGTACTGAAAAGGCTGAAAGATGAAAAGTTTTTATTATATTTGCTCTCACCAAAGACAACATTGGCTCTACTGAAACGCAACCGAGGCCCAACAAAGCCATAATGGAGATGAAAGGAAAGCTTAAGATGATGTCGGAGGCTAAATCTATATTCTATAACTTATAAATTTTAAACGACATGAAAACATTAGGTTACATTGGAGCATTTTTGGGCGGAGCTATCGCCGGCACAGCATTAGGTATCTTGTTGGCTCCTGAAAAGGGAAGCGAAACCCGTACAAAGATTGGTGACGCAGTTGACGATTTCTGCAAGAAGCACAACATTCGCGTAAGCCGTAAGGAAGTGGAAGACCTTGTTGACGACATCAAGGATGCCGCCGACAACGCTAACGACTAATAATACACAGACATTGGCTAATGTTCTCAACAGACAAAAACATAGAGACAATAGCACAACTTGTTGAAGTTGTAAGACATTACATCGGGCTTCAGTCCAAATACATGAAGCTCGATGTAATCGACAAAATAGTGCGCTTGCTCACCGCCCTCATTATGGTGGCAGTGTTGTCGTTGTTGCTCGTTCTTGCACTTATATACCTGTCGTTTGCTGCCGCATACGCCTTACAACCACTGATAGGTACCGCCGCAGCTTTTGCCTGCATAGCCGGAGCCTACCTCCTGGTGTTCTTTATGTGCATAGCGTTCAGAAAGAAGTGGATAGAACGTCCATTGGTGAGATTTCTCGCAAGCTTGCTTATGCACGAATAAC
>USCM01000165.1 GCA_900553155.1 uncultured Prevotella sp.
AAGTGGATGCCTGCCATTATGTAGAACACGATGCTCCACGAGTAGTGCACGTTGCGTGTCACCACCTCCATGTTGCCTGCCAGCATCGTTAGCGCACCTATGCCGAAGAGCGGTGCAAGGCTCTTGAAGAGCAGTGCGACGAGGCGGTGTTGATGGTTGGCTATGGTATGGTCGTCGGTGTAGAAGCGGTTGGCGGCTATGTTGTAGAACACTCCCGACACAACAACAAAGGGCATAAAGCATAGTGTGCCTTGCAGCCAATAGGCTGTGGGCAGGGTGAAAGCCACCGACCAGAGAGAGATGGCAGATATAAACTCGGCTGAAAGAATCCATACCTTTGTGGTGCCGTGGAAGTGGGTTACAACCATCTCGAACAATGGCCGCAGTGCAAAGGGTATGGCGAGCAGCGATACGTACAGCGCTATTTGGGCGTTGTTCAGTCCGTATCGGCGCATCATGATAATTGTAAGCACAAGCACAGACAGCAACAACCCGTCGCCGAAGTGCAGCGACGGAAACCACGACCAGCGCATACGGTGTGGTACGGCAGGCTTGGCGTTGATGGTTGTAGAGTTGTCTGTCATGTGGTTTTATTTTTTATTTCTTCTTTCCGAAGTATGGGTCAATCTTCAAGAACGCCGTCACGACGAACGTTATGAGGCAGCAAGCCATGACGATGATGAAGAAGGTTTGGTAGCCAACGATATCCTTTATGTATCCCGAAACCATGCCAGGAAGCATCAGTCCGAGGTAGGATATGCCGGTGCAGATAGAGTAGTGCGACGTCTGGAACTTTCCCTTGCAGTAGTACAGCATATAGAGCGTAAGCACCGTGAAGCCCAATCCGTAGCCAAACTGCTCGACAAAGAGGCATGCCGACACGAGCCATAGGTTGGAGTTGAGCGTACAGCTTAGGTATATGTATACCGCGTCGGGCAGCGTTATGGCGCAAACCATAGGCCAGAGCCACTTCTTCATGCCGTCTCTACTAACCAGCACGCCGCCGATGATGCCGCCTAACAGCAAGCCGATGATGCCGACAAATCCCTGGGCAAAGCCATATTCTCCGAGCGTAAGCCCCAAACCGCCTTCTGTGCTTGGGCGCATCATGAAGGTCTTGGTCATTGTGTTGAGCAGCGCCTCGGGAAAGCGGTACAGCAAGAGGAACACCATGGCAAAGACGGTGTCCTTCCATCCAAACTTGCTGAAGAAGGTAACGAACATCAACTTAAGCTCCCTTGCTATGTCGGAAGCCTTCTTCTCTATAGCCACATCGTCCTTGGAGCGCGGCATTACACGGCTGTGGTATAGCCAGATGCAGATAAACAATCCTGCAAGACCATAGAACACCAAGGTCCATGTGTACACAACGCTCATGTGGAAGTAGGTCTCCAACTTGTCTGCCACTTTGGCAAGTCCGGCATTGACGAACACAACGGCAAGACGGTAGAACGTGTTTCGCAGTCCTACATATTTGGTTTGGTTGTGCTCGTCGAGCATCAGCATATAGTAGCCGTCGGCTGCTATGTCGTGCGTGGCACTGGCAAAAGCCATCGAGAAGAAGAAGAACATGGTGCCTTGAAACCAAAACGCTGTTGGCAGCGTGAAGGCAATGCCAGCCAAGGCACCTCCGATGAGCATCTGCATGGTAAGTATCCACCAGCGCTTGGTCTTGAGGATGTCGATAAACGGACTCCACAATGGCTTCAACACCCACGGCAGGCAGAGCCAGCCTGAGTACAGGGCTACGTCGGCATCGCTTAGCCCCATCTGCATATACATAAATACAGCTAAGGCAGTGACGATGATATTGGGCAGTCCCTCGGCAAAATACAGTGTGGGAATCCATGCCCACGGATTGGTCTTCATCATTTGTATATCTTCTTTATCTCCGCTCCACGATAGTAGTGCAGCAAGATGTTGTCGTACTTATAACCCTTGGCGCCCATAACGGCGGCGCCTATCTGGCACATTCCGACACCGTGTCCCCATCCGGCTCCGGTAAGTTGGAAGGTCTGCGGCACACCGTTAAGGATGTCTTCCTTGTCTACCACGAAGGCGCTGCTGTAGAGATGCGACTCGCTCAAGGCACGTCTTATCTCCAGCTCCTTGCCCACGGTGAATGTGCGCTCGGTGCCCACAATCTTCAGTCGGCTTATACGTCCGCTTGTGCCACGTTCTACAGGCACCAAGTCGAGGATGTCGCCAAACTCCATCTTCAGCTTGTTCGACAGCAGGTTCTTTATCTGTTGCTGCGTATATGATACGTGCCAGCGATAGAAGTCGGTTGTCTCCTGGTCGTAGTCGTTAAGCACCTCCGACAGTATCTGCTTGTCGTTGGTGTTACAGAAAGCCTTAGGCGCTGTGCGAATCCACTCTTCGGCATTGGCCTCGATGGTGAGGTCGGGCAGCTTGGCGGTCTCGATGTCCTTGCCGCTGCATCCGTCTTGGCTCGTAACGAGGTCTCTTACACCTATAAGATAAGGCTTCTTGATGTTCTCCCAGCAATACTGGAACTCCTCTGTCGCGCCTCCGCAGCACTTAGAGAAGCGTGCGTCGCATATCTCGTCGCCGTTCATCAGTATCTGTCCGCGGGTTTCGTGTACAGCCTGTGCAACGTTGGGGCTTGTAGCCTTTGTTATGCCCTGATAGCGCTGGCAGTGGTCGTCGGCACACACGTCAAAGATGGTATGGTCCTCGCGGTCGTACCATTTGATAAGCTCGTCGTCCTTTCGAATGAAGGAGAAGAATCCGTTTTGTCCGGCACCTGCCTGCTGCTTGCGGCGCTGCTCTATTTGCGACAGCAGCCAACTGCGTGATATCACGGCGTGTGCCTTAAGCAGTTCGAGGCTTGATGTGGCTCGCATCTCGCTCGATATAACGCTTTCGAGGTACGACTCTACAGGCAGCTCGTTTATGGCGCACACCATATCCGAGTCGACAACAAGGCGCAGCGTGCCGAGGAAGGTCTGTGTCTCATGGCGCTCCCAGTGGTAGTTTACACCGATGGTGACGTCGTACAGCGAGAATGAGGCGTCGGTAGACTGTGGATGGAAGGTCAATTCTCTATACTGGTTGCCGTTCCACATGATGCCACCCTCGTGAAATTCTACGGTCTGTTCGCCTTCTATGAGGTTGCCCTTTGCCATATACGGCTTGTTGAGCGAGAACGAAATCTTGGCTCCGCTCACGATGCCAACCGACACAGTGGGCTGCTTTCCGGCAAAGTGGGCATTAGAGTTGAGCTGATCCTCGGCACGCATGCGCAGCTTTTCGATAGTCTCCTTGAAGTCATGCTGGCGCATGCCACACTCCTTCAGTATGTTGAGAGCCTCTTCGGCGGTAATGTTCTCGAAGTCGTCCTGGCGTGGTGTAACGATGAATCCAGACATGTCGATGGCACCCGGACTAACGAGTCGCTTGGCGTCGCCTTCGGAAAAGTAGCAGTCGGGACGGTGCTTGGCTCGCGGAATGACAACCGTTACATAGCTGTCGGCGTCGCGCCAAGCCACAATATTCATCATAGGCTCGGTATCGCCGCCGTGCATTGGCAGCACAGAGTGGAGCGTACGGAAGAGTTGCTCGCCTGCTGTTGTGTCGGTGCAGCGTATCACAAACAATGGAATGGCTGCTGGAACAGCGGCTATCTCGCCCTTGTCGTCCTTCTTTATCAGCACCTCCATATCACGGCTCAGTCGTGCCCAGTCGGTTTGCAGGGGCAGCACGCCAGAGCAGATGGCTTGGAAGTGCATGTGGTCGGGTGCCGATGCTCCGCATTTAGGTCCATTATAGAACACGGTGAGCGATGGGTAAGCATTGAGCAGTCGGTACATCTCGCCATAGTTGATGCCTATGCTCTGTGGGCGGTGGGCACGCAAGGCTATGGTGAAGTGCTGCGGCATGATAGGGAAGGGGTTGACAAGGAGGGTGAAGTTCTTGTCTATCTGCTTTTGCATCTGCTCCTTGGGGCGGTTATGCTCGCACAGGAAGCATGGGCGCTTGGCTATGCTCTTTGTGTCTATGCTTGCTCCGGTAGACACCATTCGTGCCGGATTAAACTGCAGCTTAAGCGTTGTCTCGCCGCAAGTAAGCTCGCGTGTCTTGACATTCCGGAGGTCGCGGAAGTGCTGTCGGGCGTCTTCCCACAGCTCAAGCTGTCGGTTGAAGAAGCGCTGCAGCGAGCTGTCGGCTGTTGTGTCGGTACAACCCGACGCCAACTGCTGTCGTGCTGCAATCTCAAGCGTGCGCAGGCGGTCCTTATACAGGTTGTTGGCGTTCTGTCGTTCGATGCTTAAGGCGGCGTCGCTATTGCCGTCCCAGCGTCGGCAGAGATACAGTTCGTCAAAGATGCGGCCTATGCGATACTTGCGCGAGAAGGCAAGTCCGAGAGCATAATCCTCGCCGTAGCTTGTATTGGGGAACTGAATCTGGCGCAATATAGGCGTGAAGAAAGCGCGTGGGGCACCTAAGCCGTTGATGCGCAGGGCATTGTTGGGTCCGTTGAGGTCGGTCCACTCGCGGTGGTCGATAAGTCCTGGAGACAGCGTCTCGAGCTGGAAGTTGCACATACGGTAGCTGCCAACAATCATGGCAGCACCCTGATGGTGAAACTCGTCTACGATGCGCTGCAATGTATGTGTC
>USCM01000166.1 GCA_900553155.1 uncultured Prevotella sp.
CATCTTGACAAATGATATCTCGCATGGGATGTTAATCATACGCATAAGGTCGGCTGCGAACACAAAGGAGCCGTTGAGCATGGCGAGCAACAATGGGTTCTTGTCTGCCATGTCGGTGTTTATGCGGTCGGCTACTGCCTTGACACGTTCCAAAATCTGTGCCTCTGGGATAGAAGTCTTGAATGTCTTGTCCTTGATTTTTATAATGCTCATAAGTAACAGGCTTTTAAATTAGGTGCAAAGTTACTCAATCTTGTAAAATGTCGCAAAAATATAGAGATAAAAATAAGATGTAGCGGCAATTTATGGGGCTTTATACATCATTATGCCTACGTCGCTCACTCCCGGCAATATCTCTCGTTTCATATCGTGGCGTATGCGCACGTGTATGGAGTCGCCTTGCTGTAGCTGTACTGGGCTGATGTCGAACAGGTACTGGTGATAGCTTATGCCCTTGCCGGATGCGTTGCCGCGTCGGTCGGTAAGGTGGCAGTTGACGGTGTCGAGCCTTACCTCGTGTCGTGGATATATATGTCGCTCTACGATGAGGGTTATGGCTACGAAGGGGTAGTTGTCGGCTATGCGCAACCCGAGTTTCGATTGGTAGGTTGATGTCTGGGCTATAGATGGAACCTCAAACAACAGGGTGTCGTTCTTCTCCCATCCGTCTGTAGGTGTGTGCATATAGCTGTCGTACACCTTGCGGTGGTTGCAGGCAGCGAGCACCAGTAGTGTCGCTGCCGCTATTATTATTGCAAGAGATTTTCTCATTGCTGCTGTTCGGGGTTGTTCGGTTTCTTGTTGGCACCGCCTTGTGGCTTGGGCTGGCGCTGTGGACGGTTGTCGCGGCGCTGTTGCGGACGGCCCTCCTTGGGCTCCCTTGGCTGCTGTGGCTGCTGCTTGGCGTCCTTAGGCTGCTGAGGCTTCTTGCCCTGCGGCTTCTTCTTTTTCTTCTTTGCCTTGTCGAATCGGCTTATGTCGGCATCGGCAAGGAGGTCGGCAGGACGTCCGGTGTCCTTTGTCTTGCCGTTTTCGGTTAGCGACTCGGGCTTCTCGCCACGCTTGTTCATCTCAATGATGGCGCGCGCACGTTCGGCTGTAATGGTCTCGAGGTTGGCGGCTATGCCCTTTCCGGTAGAGTAGGTAACGAGACCGGCAAGGATGTCCGACTTAAACAGATAGTATTCGCTGTCGATGGTCTCCAACACTACATCGCGTGATGGCATCTTGCGGCCAGCCTCCACATAGTCGTCTACCTCGTAGTTGAGGCAGCACTTTAGCTTGGCGCACATTCCGGCAAGCTTCTGCGGATTGAGGGAGATGTCCTGTATGCGTGCTGCATTGGTGCTAACGCTTACAAAGTTCTTCATCCATGTGGCGCAGCAAAGCTCTCTACCACATGGTCCGGTACCGCCGATACGGCCTGCCTCCTGGCGTGCGCCAATCTGCTTCATCTCGATGCGCACGTGGAAGGTGTCGGCAAGCACCTTGATAAGCTGTCGGAAGTCGACGCGCTCGTCGGCGATGTAATAGAATATCGCCTTGTTGCCGTCGCCCTGATACTCTACGTCGCCTATCTTCATCTGCAGTCCGAGGTCCTTGGCTATCTGTCGGCTCTGTATCATCGTGCCGTGCTCGCGGCTCTTAGCCTCGTGATACTTGTCCATATCTACGGGCTTGGCTATGCGGTACACACGCTTGATGTCGTCTGCCGACTTGAGGTTGGCCTTCTTTACCTGAAGCTTAACCAGACGGCCGGTAAGCGTTACGGTGCCTATGTCGTGGCCCGGACTTGCCTCCACAGCCACGATGTCGCCCTTGCGCAGGTCGAGGTGATTGACGTTATGATAGTATCCCTTGCGCGTGTTCTTGAACTGCACCTCAACGAGGTCGGTGTCTTCCTCGTTGCCCGGCACGTCATACAGCCAGTCGTATGTATTGAGCTGCATGTTCTGGCGTCCGCAACCGTTGTGGTTTAAGCCACGGTCGCAGCCACGGGATATCTTGAATTGCATGTCTTTGAAATCTTTCATTTCTTTCTCGTGATTAATATGATGGTCTGCATGGCAATGTCGAAGAACACCATCTTTGAGTTGGCGTTCTGCGATATGTCGCGCAGTGCGTGTTCGAACATCTCCGTCATCTCGATGACGTTGTACTCGTTGATGAATGGGGCAAAGCGCTTGGCGAAGTTCTCCTCGTCGAGCGTCATGTAGCACAGCTCGGGGCAGTGGAAGTTGTACATAAAACTCTCGCGCACCATACGGTGGCAGTACACTATCATTCGCTTTTGCTTCTCTCTGCCGAAGGCTGCGATGCTCTCGCTCCACTTCTTTAGTTCCTTTACTCGCTTGCTGTAAGCAAGGCGCATGAGCATTGTAAAGAGGTCGAAGAACATGTGGTTCTCGTTGCCGGCACTCAGTGTTCCGAGTGCCTGAGTCCATGAGCCGGCAGACAGGCGTGCTATGCGGTTGGCGGTGTCGTCGTCCAGTCCGCGTTGCTGTATAAGCGCCTGGCGGATATCGTCGTCGGCAATGCGCTTGAAGTCGAATCGCTGGGTGCGGCTGCGTATGGTTTCGAGCAATCGGCCCGGGTCTTCGCTCACCATAATAAATACCGTCTGCTGTGGCGGCTCCTCAAGAAGCTTAAGCAGCTTGTTGGCGCTTGCGAGGTTCATGCGTTCGGGCAACCAGATGATGCAAACCTTGTAGCCACCCTGACTCGACTTGATGGCGAGTCGGCGAGCCAGTCGGTCGCTCTCGCCGGCTGTGATGATGGCTTGCTGGTTTTCGGCATCCATCTGCGTCATCCATTGCTCGAGGGTGAAGTAGGGGCCTTGCATCAGAAGGTCGTGCCACTCGGAAGCGTAGTCGTCGCTTGTGGGTTGGTGTTCTGAACCCATGCTTGGCTTCTTTATAGTGGGGAAGGAGAAGTGGAGGTCGGGATGACCCCATTGGCGCAGCAGTCGGCTGTGTCCTAACAGCTCGGATGCAAACGCAAGGGCAAGCGCCATCTTGCCGCAGCCCGCCGGACCGCAGAAGAGCATGGCATGTGGTACGCGTCCCTCGGCTATGAGTTGGCGCAGTTGTTGCTTGGCGTCTTGCTGGCCTATAACTTCTTCAAATTGCATTGCGTTATTAGTTTATAGTTGTTTGGTGCGGGCGGTGTCTACAACAGGCGCTTTGCTACCTCTCGTACAGAGTCGACTGCCGATACGGTGTAGAAGTGGATGTTGTTGATGCCTGCGGCATATAGCTGGCGACACTGTTCGGTGGTCCACTCTATGCCCAACTGGCGAGCGTCGTCGTCGGTCTTGCACTTGAGCACCTCCTGAGCCAACTCTTGTGGCAGGTCGCAGTGGAATGTCTTTGGCACAACGGTTAGTTGCGACAGCTTGGCAAAGGGCTTGATGCCCGGCACGATAGGCATTGTTATGCCCATCTGACGAGCTTTTGCCACAAAGTCGAAATACTTCTTGTTGTCGTAGAACAGCTGTGTAACGGCATATTCCGCTCCAAGGTCCTGCTTCTGCTTGAGATACTCCATATCCATCTCGATGTTAGGAGCTTCCTCGTGCTTCTCGGGGTAACAAGCTACACCGAAGGCAAACTTCTTGCCGGGTTTCTTGATGGGTGTGCCGTCGTTGAAAAACCCGTCGTTGAAGCGATTGACCTGCTCTATAAGCTCGGTGGTGTGCATGTGGCCTCCCTCAACGGGGATAAACCGACTGTCTTCCTTTGCCTTGTCGCCACGAAGCAGCAGCAGATTCTCTATGCCGAGAAACTGGAGGTCGATTAACTCGTACTCGATGTCTTCGGCACTTGCTCCGCTGCATATTACATGCGGAATGACCGGAATGCCGAACTGCTGTTGTATCGCTGACGCCACTGCCACTGTACCAGGTCGGCGGCGAACGCGCAACCGCTCAAACTTGCCATCTTCTATTTCGCGATAGACAAATTCGCTGTGGTGTGTGGTGATGTTGATGTAAGCAGGATCGAACTCCTTAAACTTTTCTATCGTTGAAAACAATCTTTCGGTGCCTGTGCCCTTAAGCGGTGGCAGAACCTCAAACGAGAAGTGCTTCTTCCCGTCGCCGGCGGTAAGTATTTCGGCTATGTTCATCTTATGGTACATTTATATAATGTATGCAAAGATACTGAAAATCTTGCACAAAATACAAAAAAGCAGAAAAAAAAGGACAACAGGTTAATATTACTGTTGTCCTTGATATTTATACGTCATTTAATGACGCTTTATGCAATTTAGAATTCAGCCGACTTAGGTGTGCGTGGGAACGGTATAACGTCGCGGATGTTCTGCATACCTGTTACGAAGAGGATGAGACGCTCGAAGCCAAGACCGAAACCTGCGTGTGGGCATGAGCCGTACTTGCGGGTGTCGAGGTACCAGCTCATATCCTTCATAGGGATGTGACGCTCTTCTATCTCGTTCATCAGCTTGTCGTAGCTCTCCTCACGAACCGAGCCGCCGATTATTTCGCCAATCTGTGGGAATAATACGTCTGTGCCCTGAACTGTTGCGCCACTCTTGCCGCCGAAGCCCGACTCCTCTGCATCAATCTTCATATAGAAAGCCTTGATAGCCTTAGGATAGTTGGTCATGATAAC
>USCM01000167.1 GCA_900553155.1 uncultured Prevotella sp.
TGTGGGCGTTGACGGATTCGAACCGCCGACCCTCTGCTTGTAAGGCAGATGCTCTAAACCAGCTGAGCTAAACGCCCGATATACCTTTCGGTGTTGCTTTTAGTAACATTGCTTAGTTCTTTAAAGCGAGTGCAAAGGTAGGGAATTTATTTGATACCTCCAAATGTTTTGCTAACTTTTTTTGAAAAAAGATGAAAAAAGAGGATTCATGGGTAATTTGAGGTAATGGGCGTTAATGCTTATATGTGACAAAATAATCTTAAACGCTGACGATTCGGCGAGCGGGAGCTCGCCGTTCCATAAAGAGGGGTGAAAACATTAACGACAATTACACGAATAAACATTAACGACAATTACACGAATAAACATTAACGACAATTATACGAACACAGAATATTGACGCTCATTACACGAGCACACACACATGGAGGTGGCATAAAAAAGGGACATTAGACGGTGGGCGGCGCCCGGTGTCTAATGTCCCTAAGTTATGGAATGAACTAATGATTTTACTTCAAGTTTACGATCTGCTTGCCGGTCTCGTCGTCTGGACGAACCTCAAGGAGCTTGGCAGCCCACTGCTTGGCGTCGGCAACCTTGTCGTTCTGGATGTAGTGAACGGCGAGGTACTGGTAGGCAGTGGCGAGCTTCTTAATATCGGCAGCTGTCTTGTCCTGCTTAGCCTCGATAAGCCCGATGAGCTTCTGATAGTAAGGCAGAGCGATACCTACCTTAAGGTCGGGGTTGATCTGGTAGTAAGCGGTAGCCTGCTTAGACAAAGCGTAGATAGCAGCGTAGTCGAACTTCTCGGCGATAACACCGTAGATGTCGGCAGCCTTCTTCATGGCAGCCTTCTTTGCCTCGTCGGTTGTGGCAGCCTCCTCAAGATAGATGTCGGCAAAGTCGTCATACTCCTTGTAGGTTACGTCCTCGCCCTTAGCCTTAAGATACTCATCGTAAGCAGCAACAGCCTCTGTGAACATCTTGCCCTTGGCATAAGCCTGTGCGATGTACTTGTTGACCTCCTTGTTGTCGGCGTCAACCTCAGGGATGTGCTTGTAAGCCTCCACGGCAGCGGCTACGTTGCCAGTGTTTATAAGAGCGTCGGCGTAGTAGATATAGTCGTTGGGAGTATACTTGATAGTGTCGGTAGCGGCGAAGAGCTGCTTGCCATAGCCAACTGCTGCCTCATACTGCTTCTGCTTGTCAGAGCTATAGAGAGCGATACGGTTGAACGAACCATACTGAGGATACTTCTGGATACCAGTCTGCGAGAGGGTAAGAGCCTTGTCGTACTGCTCGAGAACGTATGCTGTAGAAGCATAGTCGAAGAGGATGTAATCCTCGAGCGAAGCAGCGTTGCTTACCTTGTCGTAGTAGTTCATAGCCGACTTGAGCTGGTTGTTAGACGAGTACATATAGCCAGCTGCAGCGTCTACAGGATAGTCGGGCTTGACGGTGCGGAGTTTCTCGAGCATGGCAACAGCACCCTGAGGGTCTACCTTCTGGTAAACACGTGCATACTTGACGTAAGCTGCAGGTTCCTGCGGAGCCTGCTGTGTAGCCATCTCATAGTAAGATGCAGCCATACCGCCATCGTCCTCAGCCGAAGCGATGTCGCCACGGAGGATATAACCGGCAGCCACTGCCTTGCCCACCTTCATTGCCTGGTCGGCATAGATCTTGGCCTGCTCAAAGTTCTTGGCAGCAAGGAAAGCGCGTCCAAGACCAGCGAGAGCCTCGGCGTTCTTCTTGTTGGCCTTCATAAACTCCTTAACGGGAGCCTTTGTTGCAACAACGTCGCCCTTAGCGTCGACTACTACCTTTGTAATGGCCTCAATCTGCGACTTTACGTCCTGAGCCATTGATGGAGCTGAGATGCTGAGCATCAAAGCACCTGCTACGAAATATTTAATTGCCTTCATAATTCGGATATTTTAATAGTATAACGTTGATTTCTGATTAATATTGCATGCTGATTGCCACAAAAGCACTTTGCATAGCAAGAATTTACTCGTTGTGTACCTGAACGTCGCGTATTGTTATCTCGCCACGCGTTGGCAACAAGCCCGCCTTGAAGATGATGAGCTGGCCCTTAGGCTGCTCGATGAAGTGGGCAAAGCCCCAAGGCAGTCCGCGCTTCGGGTCGTTGAGCAATGCGTATATGGTGCGCACGAAGGGATAGCGACCATTGAGGAGCCAAGCCTGGTAGGGTTTCCACGAGTTGAGGGCTGTAGCGTGGTCGAGCTTAGAGACCGACATCACGGTTATGGCCTTGTTCCATGTGGTGTTAGTGGTGTCGCGCTTGTCGTTGAGCCAGTTGCTGCCTATAACACCTATAGCGTTAGGGGTCTTAGATACGTAGTCGATAACGTCCTTGCTGTCTTTCGCTGCAAACACGTTGGGGCTGTCGATAGGCTTGCCGCCGAGTATAGAGTCGCAGCAATAGTTTACGGCGCTCGACTTGCGGTTGTCGAAGCACACCCATATCTCGCCGAGCTTAGAGCCGGGATTTACCTCGCTCCACTTGGTTTTCTTGCCCAAGAGAATGTCCTTGACGTCCTTTACCGATATGCACGAGTCGAGGTTCTGGTTGTTGCAGATAAGCGCCATACCGTCGTAGGCAAGTGGCACTGCCTCGGGCAGCATGTCAAGGCCGTCCTTGATGTAGGTGTATTCCTTCTGGGTGAAGTTGCGTGCGGTTATAGTGAGCCACGTCTTCTGCTGCAGGAGCATATTGATGCCGTCGATCTCGTTGGTATAGATTGGCTTGAGCTTGGTGTTGGGGCACTGCATCTGGTAGACGTCGATAAGCTCGTCGATGATGGGGCTGAAGCTCTCGTCGCAGTAGAAGGTTATCTCGCCCTGCGTGGTGGTGTCGGTGCGTCCGTCCTTGCGCTTCTTCTCGCCGCCGCACGACATCATGACGAGCACCATAGCGAGGAGCGAGAGGATAGTTATGTTTTTGAAATTAATCTTCATAGTTGCATCAATGTTAATAATAATCCGATGGATATATATAATGTAGTAATTGTTTTCAGTAGCTGTGGACCATGAGGGTGGTCGTAGGGGTGGCGTCCGGCGTACAAAGCCGATAAAAGGGAATGTGCATTTAAGCTACAACCATCCATGAGCCCAGGTAAAGAACCGGAGCCACGTGGATGGTTGCTATCATTAATCTTACGGTCTATAGCTGTAAGATATCGTTATGCTTCAATATTACTGCAGGCGGAATGTAACAGGAACCTGATACTTCACACGTACAGCCGAGCCATTCTGCTTACCAGGAGTCCATCTTGGCATGCTCTTAACCACGCGCATAGCCTCACGGTCGAGAGACGGGTCAACCGAGCGAAGCACTTTCACGTCGGTGATAGAACCGTCACGCTCTACAACGAAGCCTACAACAACACGACCCTGTACGCCGTTCTCGGCAGCTACTGTCGGGTAGTGGATGTTGTCGCGGAGGTAGCCCATGAGGGCGGCATCGCCACCAGGGTACATAGGCATCTGCTCTACAACGGTGAAGATCTTAGTCTCCTCAACCACGTGCTTCGGAGGCTCCGGAGCAGCGATTTCTTCCTTAGCCTTGAGCACAGCGCCACCTACCTCGTCGTTGCCCTCAACAGTGAAGGCGCCGACAGCCTTGTCGCTCTTCTGAACCTCATCGAGCTTAATCTCGTCCTCTTCCTTTACCTCTTCGTCCTTCTTGATGATAGGAGCGGTAAACTTAACTGAAGACTTAACCTGCTCAACAACCTTTTCGGGCTCTTGTCTGATGATCTCCTTCTTCTCAACCTTAGCCTCTTTCTTCTTCTCAGTATTGAGTTTAGCGAGCTCTACGGCCTGAGTGTTCTCAACCTTCTTGTTAGCCTCAGCCATGCGCTGGAGCTGAAGACCGAGATAAAGGAGTACTGCAGCAAGGCCTACGATAATCAAAGCCCAAAGGTTACGCTTGCCTGTGCTCTTGCGCAACTGATAGGCTCCGTATGACTGGTTTCTGCCCTCAAACACAAGGTCAGTCCACTCATTGGATATCAAATCTATTTTTGACATTTCTTCGTCCTTTCTTTAATTATTAGTCATTTACTTGATACCTTTCGATGCAAGAAGCTTAGCGTCCTGATCGTTGATCTTGTCAATGACGTAAGTACCAATACTGCAGATAGTCATCTCGTCCAAAGCATCAACCATATTCTTGTATGAAGCCTCGTCGGTACACTTGATGATGATGGTCATAGTAGGCACCTTGCCAGAATCAAGTTCACCCTTCTTGATCTTAGTCAGAGCAGCGTCGTACACTTCCTCTGGATAAGCTGCAGGGTTAGCGAGCTTCTTCTTGTCAAGAGCGTCCTTAGCCATCATGATGTCCTTAACCGGCTGTGAGCCGTCCTCAGTAATGTGGTTGAAGAGCACCGAGCGGATACCCTTCTGGCCCCATGTAGTTTCCTTCAGACAGCTTGGGTCGTCATACTTAGGCAAGCCATCAACGTGATAGATCTTGTCGTTGCCACACACATAGATAGTGACGGTCTGTGATGCCTTAGCAGCGTTACGGTCTTTATCAGAGATATTCTCGTCGTTGGAAGGCATGGTTAAGTTCATAGTCTGAGGCTTAGCCAA
>USCM01000168.1 GCA_900553155.1 uncultured Prevotella sp.
AACTCAAGAAGCGCTTCCTTAGCCTGTGGAGCCATTTCGACGACATATACCACGACTACAACGAACGCCTGTGCAGCCAAGGACTGGGCTACGAGGGCAGCATATACCGCGAGGTGGCAGAGAACGGCGACACCAATTTCAAATATGACAAGTACATATTTGTTGGTTTCAACCTCTTGCAGAAGGTGGAGCAGAAGCTCTTTGCCCGACTAAAAGGCATGGGCAAGGCCCACTTCTATTGGGACTTCGACGCATCGTATATGCCCCGAAACAAGTTTGTGCAGTCTACCGAGGCGGGCCACTTCATAGCCATGTATCTCGAACACTTCCCAAACGAGCTTGACACCCGCTCTGCCGACATATACAGCAATATGCGCAAGCCCAAGAACATAACCTTCCTTACAGCCTCAACCGAAGACATACAGGCAAGGTATGTAAGCCCGTGGCTGCGCCAAGACAACCGCTTCAAGGACGGCAGACACACCGCCGTGGTGATGTGCGACGAGAGTATACTGCTGCCCGTTATGCACAGTCTGCCTCCCGAGGTAGACAAGGTGAACATAACGAGTGGCTTTCCACTTGCCATGACGCCTATAGCGTCGCTCGTGTCGCAGATGTTCGACCTCTACACAATAGGCATGCGCAAGCGTGGCGAACACTATGTTACGTCGTACGTGGGCAAGGTGCTTACGCATCCATACGCCCACTATATATCAGAGAACGCCAAGTCGACCTTTGCCACCCTTAAGGAGCAACACATCTTCTACCCCGACCGCAGCCTCCTTACAATGAACGATGAGGACGAAGGGCTGTCGATGCTCTTCCCTGCCAATGCCGGCTTTGCCGCAACGGGCGACATCAAGCAGCTGCTCAACCTCATAGCCACAACAATCAAGCGCATCGGTGTCAACGCCAAAGATGTGGACGACGCACTGTTTCAGGAGTCGGTATTCCGTATGTACACCATCGTCAACCGCCTGGAGCAGCTTGCCGCAGACGGCGATATGGACGTCGACATCACCACACTGCGCCGTCTTACCAAGCAGCTTACATCCTCAACCACCATTCCGTTCCACGGAGAGCCTGTTGTAGGTGTACAGGTTATGGGTGTGCTCGAGACGCGCAACCTCGACTTCGACCACGTGTTGCTGCTATCCTGCAACGAGGGCAATATGCCCAAGGGCGTAAACGACTCGTCCTTCATACCCTACTCTATACGCAAGGCGCACGGCCTTACCACTATAGACCATAAGGTGGCTATATACTCCTACTACTTCCACCGCTTGCTGCAGCGTGCCAGCGACATAACCATAGCCTACAACAATACTACCGACAACGGACACACGGGAGAGATGAGCCGCTTTATGCTGCAGCTTATGGTGGACGGAACGCACAGCATAAGCCACTGCAACCTCCTGGCACAAAACCTGTGCGCACCGCTTACAAGCCGTGCCATCAACAAGGACGAGAGCATAATGAGCGTGCTCGACAGCATGAACAGCATCTCGCCCTCGGCTATTAACAGGTATATAAGGTGTCCGCTGTCGTTCTTCTACCAGCAGGTGGCACACATCAAGGAGCCCGACTCGGAAGACGATACTGTAGACAACCGTATGTTTGGCAACATCTTCCACAAGTCGGCCCAGATAATATATGAGGACATAGCCGACCGTAACGGAACGGTAGAAAAGACGAGTCTGCAAAAATACATCGGCAAGGAAGACCTCTTGGAGAGTGTGGTAGACCGCGCCTTCAACGAGGAACTGTTCAAGATGCCCGAAGGCGCAACACGCACACGCTATTACAACGGCTTGCAGATAATCAACCGCAAGGTTATAATGGAGTATCTGCGCCAACTGTTAAGGATAGACCAGCGCCTTGCCCAATTCTCTATCCTCGGACTGGAGAAGGCTGTATATTCGGACATAGTGTTTGCCACAGAAGACGGCAAACAGCACCGCAAGAGCGTTGGCGGCATTATAGACAGGCTGGACATCGTAACCGACGAAGCCTCGGGCAGACAAACCATACGAGTGGTCGACTACAAAACGGGCCACCAGCCCACGATGAAGATAAAGACGGTAGAGGAGATATTCGAGAGCAACAACATAAGCCAGAAACACTCCGACTACTTCCTTCAGACCATTCTCTACTCGCTAATAGTAGACAAGTCGAAGGCGCTCAATCCGTCGGCGCTCAACATTAGCCCTGCCCTATTGTTTATAAAACAAGTCGCTAACGAGGGCTACGACCCCGTACTCGAGATCGACAGCCACAAGATTAGCGACGTTGGTATCTATAAGAAACAATTTATAGATTTACTAAAAAATGCGCTTGCCGAGATATTCGACCCCAACAAGCCTTTCATGCCGACCGAAGACCGGCAAAGGTGTGCCATGTGCCCATACCGTATGATATGCGGCACATAACAGCACTTAGAACGGAGCCGGCCCGGATGGGTCGCCTAAGGGCGCGTCGTTTGATACACCTCCCATGTCGGGAGGAAACGGCGCATCGCCTCCATTCATCTTGCTTCCAACAATTTCCGACCCGAACGGAGCGTCGTTAAGCGGCGCCGACTTCTTCTCCGGGTCCTGGAAGCGTGTAAACTCGCCACGGAAGGTAAGCAGCACATCGCCCGTAGCACCCTTACGGTGCTTGGCAATGATAATCTGTGCCATACCTCTAAGGTCGTTGCCCTTCTCGTCGGTCAGGATGTGGTAGTACTCGGGACGATGCACAAAGAGCACCATATCGGCATCCTGCTCGATGGCTCCCGACTCGCGAAGGTCGCTAAGCTGAGGGCGCTTGCCCTCAAGTCCCTCACGGTTCTCAACAGTACGGTTCAACTGAGATAGAGCTATGATAGGTATGTCAAGCTCCTTGGCAAGACCCTTGAGCGACTGCGAAATCTTAGACACCTCCTCCTGACGGCTGCCAAAGCGCATACCATTGGCATTCATCAGCTGCAGGTAGTCGATCATCAATATCTTTACGCCCTTCTCGCGCACCAGACGGCGCGCCTTAGTACGAAGCTCGAAGATCGACAGACCTGGCGTGTCGTCGATATACAGCGGCGCACCCTGCAACAAGCGGATGTTCTTGTCAAGGCGCTCCCACTCGTCTGGCGACAGCTGTCCGTTAAGCATCTTGCTGCCCGGAATCTCGCACACGTTGGAGATAAGACGGTTTACAAGCTGCACGTTGTTCATCTCAAGAGAGAAGAAGGCTATCGGCGTGTTATAGTCTACGGCAATGTTCTTGGCAAGCGACAGCGCGAACGACGTCTTACCCATCGCCGGACGACCGGCAAGGATAACCAGGTCGGAACTCTGCCATCCACTCGTCTTCTTGTCAAGTTCCTCGTATCCGGTAGGCACACCTGTCAGACCACCCGCATTCTCCGATGCCTTCTGCAAAATCTCGATGGCTCTGGTTATGACGGGGTCTACCTGTGTGTAGTCCTTCTTCATATTGCGCTGCGACAGCTCGAAGAGCGAACCCTCCGCCTCCTGCATCAGCTCGTCAATGTCCTGTGTCTCGTCAAAGGCCTTAGTCTCTACCACACTGGCATACGATATAAGCTGACGCGCCAAGAACTTCTGCGCCAGAATCTTGGCATGATACTCGATATGTGCCGACGAAGCCACGTGCGAGCTAAGCTCTACGATATACGGAGCGCCACCGACATCCTCAAGCGTGCCCTCACGCTTAAGCTCGTCGACAACGGTCATAATGTCTACAGGGTTCTCGTTTACGGATAGCGTCTGTATGGCATTGTATATCTTCTGGTGTCGTGGCTCGTAGAAAGTTTCAGGACGCAGCGTCTCCGACACCATCGAGAAGGCATCCTTGTCTATCATAAGCGCACCAAGGACCACCTTCTCCATATCTACAGCCTGTGGCTGCAAGTGTCCATAGTTCTTGTCGAACGCCTTTTGTTGCTGGCGCGACGGTTTTCTGTCTGTATTTGTAGTAGGCATAAATATGTCAAAAGTGATTTATCGCGTTTACTTCACAACCTTATTGTCCTCAGGGAACACCACTGTAGGACGGAAGCTCTTGGCCTCCTCAAAATCCATCAGTGCATAGGATATTATAATGACAGTATCGCCGATAGCCACCTTGCGTGCCGCAGCACCATTAAGACATATACATCCCGAGCCGCGCTCGCCCTTTATAATGTAGGTTTCAAAGCGCTCGCCGTTGTTGTTGTTCACAATCTGCACCTTCTCGCCCTCAATCATATTGGCAGCGTCCATCAAGTCTTCGTCGATGGTTATGCTGCCCATATAGTTGAGGTTGGCCTGTGTAACGTGTACACAATGAAGTTTCGACTTCAGTACTTCTATCATCATGATTAGTCTACGTATATGTATATCTTACTTGTTCTTGTATGTTATGTGGTCGATAAGGCGTATAGGGGTCTTGCCGCAATACACGGTTATGCAGCCGGCTATATAGTCGCTGTCGTCCCACTGTGCCACGTCAAGCAGCGTGTTGCCGTCTACAATCGAGAAGTATTCCACCTCCAGACCGTCAACCGCATTGATGTCGGCCACC
>USCM01000169.1 GCA_900553155.1 uncultured Prevotella sp.
CAGGGCGCAAAAGGTCGGAGGGCATAATGGCACGATCGAACAACGCGCGTACAAAATTGCGTGCCGCGGCACTATTCTCGTACACACGCAGCCCCTTAAGAAGTCGGGCCCACGACATAAAACTAAACTCGTTGTTGAGCACTCCCAAATGGGCGAGCAGCAACTTTATCTCGGGCAGAGAGAAGAGGTCGGTGCCAGACACCTTGAAGTGGCCTATGTTGCATCGGCTCAGCTCGGTGCTTATAACCTCGGCGTCGCGGTTTGAGTTTACAACAAAGGCGGTTGTCGAGTCGGGATAGTTGGTTGCAAGCGTATTGGCAAACTGCACACACTCGCGCACCTCCTGGTCGTAGTTCTGGCTGCACAGTATGGCAAGCTCGTTGCCCATTCGTGGCTTAACGTCGGTCTTGCCCACCTCGGGCAGCAACGAAGGGTCTATCTTAAGCACCTCGGCAGCGTAGGTGTTGAAGACATCAAGCAGATATTTGGGCGAACGATGGTTTACCGACAGGTGATGCAGCTTGCACGCCGGCTGTTGCTTTAGTGTGGAAAGCGCGTCGAGCTTGGCTCCCATAAACGAGAAGATAGCCTGCTGCTCGTCGCCAAGAAACATCACGGTGTGGAAAGGACGCGCCGTGAGCTGCTTGACAATAGCCATTTGCAAGGGGTTGAGGTCTTGCACCTCGTCCACCTGCACCCACGCATAGCGCTTGTACATCTGCCTGTCGGCATCGGACGTAAGAGCGTCGTAGGTAAGAAGCAAGAGGTCGTGAAAGTCGAGCAAGTGGTTCTGCCGCTTATAGCGTTGGAATTGTCGGGCAAGCGACATCTTCTGAAGCAGCTTTAGGATGGGTTGCTGATAGCCATAGTCGGCAGTATCGGACATAACAAGGTCGCGATAGGTGTCCGAGTTGTCGTATATGTCTATCATTGCGGCGGCGTCAAAGGGCTTCTTCGTAACGTCGCAAATGCGACGCATGGCACCAATGTCGTCGGCATTGATGCAGTCGGTATGCACACGCAAAGCCTTGGGATGAGCGTGCCTTATCTGGTGCATCATCGCCTCAAGGTGGAAGATGTCTGAGTAGTCGCGTCGACGGGCAGTGTTGCCCAGTACCGCATACTCGTCCTCATTAAGGTAACGGGCAAGTATGGACACGGCGTCGTCCTCGTCGATAACGGTCGACTCGGCAGCCACCAATGCGTTGGAAAAAAGAAACTTGGAACAAAATCGATGCACATTGCCTACAAACACATCGCCCACAGCGTCGTCGTCGATGCTTCCCGCAATGCGCTCCACCATCCCGCGCGCCGCCCGGTTGGTGAAGGTTAGGCACAACATATCGGCATACGCCACACCCTCTGAGTTGTGGGCATGGCGTATGCGTTCGGTCAATATTTGGGTCTTGCCACAGCCCGGAGGGGCAAGCACAAGATGAAAACCGCCACAAGCGGCTATCACTTCTTGCTGGCAATGATCGGGTACAAATGTTTGCAAAATGTATCAGAGTCTTTAGTCGAGCAGCGTAGACGCACGCACACGCGACAGGGTCTCGGGTGTCATCTGCAGATAGCTTGCTATATATACAAGCGGTGCACGCAGAACAACCTGCGGCATAAGCTTGCACATCTTCTTATATCGGTCTTGAGCCGACTCAAAGCGCACGAGGTCGGCATGTACCTGCGACTGTATGAGGCTCTCTTCCAGTATCTTGCGGTAGAGAATCTGTATGTTGACGTTGTGCAGGGCTACACGCTCAAGCTCGGCTTTGGGCAGAGCATATACTATGGTTGGCTCGATAGCCTCTACCTGCAAGCGTGTAGGCTCTTCCTTGAACAGGCTCTCGATACACATCACAACAGTGTGGTCCTGAGCCAGATGCTCAGTAACCTCCTTGCCGTGCTTGAAGTAGAACTGGCGCATAAGTCCCTTGTCTATGTACAGGAACTGACGGCACACATCGCCTTCCTTAAGCACAAGCTCACCTTTTGCATACTTTATTGGAACCAGGATGCTCTCCAACACATCCAGCTCCTCGTGGGTCATTGTACTGTAGCGTCTTGCCAACTCTCGAGCTATGTCGCGGGTGTTGGTGCTGACAATCTCTTTCATAGGATACCTTCCTTTCTTTTCAGTTAATGCTTCTTAGTATTTAGTATAATTTAATCGAGTTTCAATACTGCGAGGAACGCCTTCTGAGGCACCTCTACGTTACCAATCTGCTTCATGCGCTTCTTGCCCTTCTTCTGCTTCTCAAGCAACTTGCGCTTACGGCTCACGTCGCCACCATAACACTTGGCTGTTACGTCCTTGCGCACACACTTGATGGTTTCGCGTGCCACAATCTTGGCGCCAATGGCTGCCTGTATCGCGATGTCGAACTGCTGGCGCGGAATGAGGTCCTTGAGCTTCTCGCACATCTTGCGTCCCATGCTCACCGCATTGTCCTGATGGGTAAGGGCAGAGAGAGCGTCGACCGGTTCGCCGTTGAGCAAGATGTCGAGCTTGGCAAGACGTGAGGGACGGAAACCGTCGATGTGATAGTCGAACGACGCGTAACCCTTGCTTATCGACTTGAGCTTGTCGTAGAAGTCGATAACGATTTCGCCCAATGGCAGCATAAAGTGCAGCTCTACACGGTTGCCGCTTACATACTCCTGGTTGATCAATTCGCCACGCTTGTCGAGGCACAACGTCATGATTGGACCAATGAAGTTGGTGGTGGTAATGATTGACGCACGTATGTATGGCTCCTCAATATGGTCGATAAGTGTCTGCTCGGGCAAGCCCGAAGGATTGTGTACCTCCTTTACACCGCCCTGCTTGTCATACACCATATACGACACGTTAGGCACGGTGGTGATGACGTCCATATTGAACTCGCGGTCCAAACGCTCCTGTACAATCTCCATGTGCAGCAATCCGAGGAAGCCGCAACGGAAACCAAAGCCGAGGGCAACAGACGATTCTGGCGAGAATGTAAGCGAGGCGTCATTGAGCTGAAGCTTCTCAAGCGACGCACGCAGGTTCTCGTATTCGCTCGGGTCGATAGGATAGACACCGGCAAACACCATAGGCTTTACTTCCTGGAATCCGGAAATGGCTTTCTCGCAAGGACGAGCCACATGTGTGATGGTATCGCCCACCTTTACCTCTGTGGCATCCTTGATGCCCGAGATGATGTAGCCTACCTCGCCTGTGCCCAGCACATTGCGTGGCACCATATCCATCTTGAGCACGCCCACCTCGTCGGCTACGTACTCCATGCCGGTGTTGTAGAACTTAACCTTGTCGCCCTTGCGTATCTCGCCGTTCTCTATCTTGAAGTAGGCAATGATACCACGGAACGAGTTGAACACCGAGTCGAAGATAAGGGCCTGCAGCGGAGCCTTGGGGTCGCCCGTTGGATGTGGCACACGCTCAACGATGGCACGCAGCACATCGTCCACACCCTCGCCCGTCTTGCCCGACGCACGCAGGATGTCCTCGCGCTTGCAACCTATCAACTCCACAATCTCGTCTTCCACCTCGTCGGGCATAGCGCTCGGCATATCTATCTTGTTGAGCACCGGTATAATCTCCAAGTCGTGCTCAATGGCCATATACAGGTTTGAGATGGTCTGTGCCTGAACACCCTGTGTGGCGTCAACAACAAGCAGCGCACCCTCACAGGCGGCAATGCTGCGCGACACCTCGTACGAAAAGTCGACGTGTCCCGGGGTGTCAATAAGATTCAATATGTATGTCTCGCCATTGTGCTTGTACTCCATCTGGATAGCGTGGCTCTTGATGGTAATACCGCGCTCGCGCTCCAAATCCATATTGTCAAGCATCTGACCCTCAGTTATCTTGATTGTTTGTGTACGCTCCAACAATCGGTCGGCAAGGGTTGATTTGCCGTGGTCGATGTGGGCAATAATACAGAAATTCCTTATATTGTCCATTGATATATATCAGTTTTATGTGCAAAGTTACTTGTTTTTTCTGACAAATAGGTATCTTTGCAGAAGAAAAAATTTAGAATTTAATCTTATTAAAAATGAAACAATTAATAATTGGCATCGTTGCCTGTGCGGCATTGCTATGCAGTTGTCACGAAAACATGGAGAAACGAGCGCAGCGAGAGGCTCGCGAATATACCGAGAAATACTGCCCTACCCCCGTGCAGAACTATACCCGAACCGACAGCGTGGTGTTTGACATCGACACCAAGACATACCACTACTACTGCTCTATAACGGGCGACTTGGACGACCAAAGGGTGTTCGACCTCAACCGACAGAAGATTAGCGATGCCCTCCTTGCCAACCTCAAGGACAACACGGCGTTTGTGCCATACAAGAAGGAGGGATTCGCCTTCCAGTGGACGCTCCGCTCGGACAAAGACAAAAATGTGGTATACTTTGACAAGAAGTTTACAGAGAAGGAGTATAAGTAATCAGATTGGCGTATAAACGACTGGGGTGAAAGCTTAACAAATTAAAAGGCTGAGTTCTAAACACAGAACCCAGCCTTTTATTATTATGTAGGAGGGCGTG
>USCM01000170.1 GCA_900553155.1 uncultured Prevotella sp.
TTGATATGCTGCCACAGCTCGAACGTAGTTAGTATTAGCCTTGTTGTTGTAGTTCGCGTTACCGTTGTTCAAGTTCACGTTCCACGCGTTCGAAGCCCCCCACTCATCCGTTGTCGCGATTGTTGTCTTTACTCCGTCAGTCGACGAAGGCAGCGACCCATATAAAGATAAATATTGCTCACTCATAATGCCCTGGTGTTGAGAATTATGACTCTGGCTACTGCGCAGTCTTCTTCCAAGCCGTAGCCTGTCTGCCGATGCTCTCGGTCAGAACAGCCATCTGGGCTGCCATGGAATTAGTAATCTGCTCCAGCTCTTTGCATACTCCGATTATCATCTTAACGGTGCCAAACTCCACAATAAACTCCTCAAGATATTGTCTACGGCTAGTACGACGGTTGCGCCACTCGTCTATAAACAGACACACCAACCTTATCAAGCCATTGGCCGACTTGTTTGCCTCGCCCTCGAACTGAGGCAAATAGTCGGGTGCCGGAATCGCTGTGTTGGCTTTTTGTATAAGCTCAAGACAGCGAAGCGCAGACTCGAAGAGGTGGCTCCCGAGGTCATAGCGATACTCTCGGGAGAACTGCTTGCGAGCGCGAACTATCAACAGCAGCAGCTCGTAAGTCTGTTTGTATATAGGGAGTGTATGTGCAAGACGTTGATTTGCCATAATAGTATTAACTAAAAATTAACAAACTTATTATACCCCTGTTTATTAATTTTTATTAATAAAAAAGCCGCTTCGCGGCTGATGTTAAAATTCAACCACAAAGCGGATGTTTGCAACTATTTGATATACAAAGAGTTAAAGAGATAAAGAGTTAAAGAAGGTTAATATGCTGCCACAGCTCGAACGTAGATAGTATTAGCCTTGTAAGTGTAGTTCGCGTAACCGTAGCCCAAGGCCACGAACCACGCGCCCGAAGCCCCCCACTCAGTGCTGCTCCAGTGCCAGTCTTTTGTTAATTTATATGAAGAACCGAAATTATTTGTTAAGAATCTATCAATCTCAACCATGTATTTATAAAACATGCGGAGCTGTCCCTGGGCTGGCAACGACCATTTTGTAGGGTCGTCTATAGCTGTGCTGTCGGCAGCCTTAGTGAAAGCTTTGTAAGCTCGGGCAGCCTCGGCAGCTGGGAAGCTCACGCCCTGCTCTTTGGCACAAGCGAGGATAAGGTCTGTATTGAGCTCGCCGTCGGTATCTTCAAACACTCCCTGATTGTTAGAACCAAAATCCTTAAGACCTGGCACATTAACATCCGTTGGACCCCATGTAAATGTTCTTGTCGAGCCGGTTGTGGCATTCTGTAGAGCCATGACAAAAGCCATGCGCTCGGCACGGATAGCCACACCGAAAGCCACGTATTTCGACTTCTCGTTAACCGTCATAGTTTGCCACTGCTCCTCAGAAAAGTAAAAGCGCTGTGGCGACGAGTCTCTCAGAGAACTCTTAAGGTATGCGGCCACCTGAATATCTCGCAGACCGCCTGCCCATCGCATGTGAGCCACTATTTCAGACCATGTGGCATTGTCGGCGAGGTCTGTAAAGCCCACCTCGCGAAGAGCTTTAATCTGGTCTTGCTTGTTAAGACCAAGGATTATTGAACTGTTATTAGCATTATCCATAGTTTTATTCTTCAGAGATTGGTATAACAGAATGGCTAACTGTTTTAGAATCAGAGTAGAGTTCACCGTTAAGAACAGAGAAACGATAGGCGTTGGCCTCTGTATATTGTAGGCAAGTCCATATAACATCAACCGACTTCTCAAGAGTGAAAGCCTGACCCCACACCTGCGTTATTACAGTGTCAATCGCCTTACGATGCCTATACATTACAAAAGCTTGCGACGCATCAGGCAACAACCATTTTGTCTGGTCATCAACAGCTACGCCATTAACTTTAACACCATCGCCCTCAAGATAAGCGTGATAACCATTAGCTGCCTCCGCAGCAGGCGCACCCACCACCTCATCTGCATTTTGACCGGCATAATACTCAAGTATACGAGCATTAAAACGAGCCACATCCTGATGAGCCCAAGCGCCAGCAATACCAGCAAACGACGTTAGATCTGTAACTGTTGAGCGCGAGCCCCAGGCCTTGTTGTTGTAATACTGAAGCGCCATGACGAACGACAGACCGTCTGCACGGATGCGCAGACCACGCCTTGCAAACTCTTCAGAGCGTCCGGCATTGTCGATGGTCTGCCACTCCTCAACGGTGAAATAAAACTTTTTGCCGTCGCGCTTGCGGTCGGCGGCAACACGAATATCGAGCAGACCTGCTGCCCAACGTATGCGCTCGGCAAAGAGCGAGGCACGCGAAGACTCGGTTATATCTGCAAAACCCAAGTCATGTAGAGCCTTAACCTGCTCGCGTTTTGCGAGCAGGAGGCCAGTAATGTTTTGTTGATTGCTTGCCATTGTTATCTGTCTATAATGTTAAGAATATCATCATCGGCTTCAGCCAGACGGTTATAGTAGTCGTCGTAGGTCTCGCCGTTGTATTGCTTGAGATAGTCGTTGATGTTGTCGAGCGTCACGCTCTCAACCTCAGCCTCGCCAGAGTATTGTTCACCGAGGAAGTCTATCACAGCATTGATGTAAGCCATAATCGACATCACTATCGTCAAACCCTCAATATGCTGCGTCAGGTTGTCTATGTACGACTGCTCGCGCACACGTGTAAGCTGATAGTCGCTCTCAACAACCGGCTTGTCTTGTAGCTTGCCGTCCTCGGTAATGCCCCGAACGCCGAGCGTCAGCAGCACAGTCAGGAGCGAGCCGTCACCAGATAGCTCCTGCACCACTCTTATGGCTGTCAGCTGTCTGCTACCCGTCTGTGCGTCGACTACCCTCTGCAGCATAGTCAACGGCTCTATCTCCTTGCAGTGCTCTATGCGCAATGTCTGCACATTGGCAAGAGACGCAATCTGCAAGTTGCCGCCAGTCTTAGTATAGCTAAGGTTTGGCAAGTTTATCAGTTTGACAGTCTTGAGCGTAGCCGGAAGCGTAAGCTCACTGACAGGCGAAGTCTCGGCTATCTCGACACTCTGCACACGACTACCATCTGCCTTGATGCTCGTCAGTCGAGGACACATGCTCGCGTCAACAGACGCTACCAGTGTGTTGCGCACATCGAGCGACTTCAGGAACGGCATGTTGCCCAGGTTCAGCGTGTCAAGAGTGCCATCGACCGTAAACGGAGTATAGTCGGCGCCACCAACCGTAAGCCGTTGCAGCAACTTGCAATACTGTATATCCCAACCCTGCGCCTTAGGCGTAGCAGCACTGATGTCGAGCGAGGCAAGCGAGGCAGCACCAAACACATATAGCATGGTGCCCGACTCCGAGTAGCTACGAGGGCTGTCTCGGAAGAACGTGTAGCTCTCGCCCTTCTTCAGATATTTAGAGTCGGCAGCAGTGTCGGCTCGGTCCTCGCCAATGCCGAAAAATCCGTCTTTGGCAGCCGTAATGCTCACAGTGATAGCCTTGCCCGAAGCACGCATCTTCATCGGGTTTGTGTAAAGGTCGCCCACCTGGTAGTAGCCGTCACGATAGGCAAAGCGCGTCTTGATATACTCAGGCATATCGTCAAGGCGCAAGCCGTGCAAGGCGAAGAAGTAGTTTGCACTCGCCTTCGAGTGCTGTATATACTTGCGCTCGCCGTCAAACGATGATATAAGTTTAGCCCATTTCAAAATACGCTTAGTCATCCATATCTGGTACAGACCATCGTAAGAGAACACCTTAAGGCCCTGCTTATCCGCTGCCTTGCGCATCTCGTCTGCCACATCATGCAGCGTCACAAAACGCTGCTTGTCGGTGTAGCCGCTCTTGTCATCACCATCCTTGTAGTCATCAAGCCAAATGACGGGATTCTCATTGAGCCGCTGGAAGAACACGCTGTCCCAGCCCTGGTACAGTCTACCTTCTTCACCCTCGCCAACCAACAACGGATTTAGCAAAGCCGAAATCGTAAGAGCACAGTCATTATCGGCACCCATAGTACAGTCACCGTCATACCAGTTGTTGAAGTCAGAACGTATCACACCATCCTCACATAGCATGAAGGTCTGCATCATGTTCTTGGACCGCTGGTCAACAGCATTCTCGTAGTCAGTAAGTATGTAGTAATATAGCGCCGGCTTCACCCTCCAATAGCGGTGCATCTCATGGGCAAACTTCTTCGCACGGTTGGCACGAGTGCCTGGCACCGTCTTGCCGTCAAGTGTTATGTTGCCATCAGCTTCGGTAAGGTGTGGGTTGCACTGCTGCATCCACATCAAGTTCTCATAGAAGTAGTACGGCACCTTCTTGCCACTCTCGTACAGAGCGTTTAGGTCATCGTCGTCAGGATAACGGCTTTCAAAATGCGACAACCATATCGGCTTGTCCGTAGCCGGGTCAAGACGCAGCATGTCGTCAACCGAGTTCACACCCTGATACCAGTTAAGACCGTTGTACTTCAGGTGCTCGTAGCATTGTGTCGGGTTGAGCACCCTGCCCGTCACCTGCCAGCGCTTGG
>USCM01000171.1 GCA_900553155.1 uncultured Prevotella sp.
ACGACAAGCCCATTGGCAGAATTAAGTATGCACTAAATTAATTCCGCCAACAGGTTAGTATATGTTTTCATACATTCTACTTGTTAGGTAGTTCACTTATTCCTCTTCACCATTCTCTTTCTGAGCGGATTGCCCTTGTGTATTATTGGCGCATGCTGATAGGTATGAGCTGTGCGCGAATCATTACATACCATGCTGCGTGTCGTCGTACCCACGTCACGCTTATCGTTCTTTACAAAATCCTCAAAACAGAAGGTCTCGCCGGCATACCGCTTTATGCGTTTAACGATACTCTCGCGACTTATCGTGCTGTAATACGGAATGTCGTTGTTCATGCACGAGTTCTGCTCCGAACGGAACACGCCACGGCTGTGCATATATCCACCCTCGTATATATCGACAATGTAGCTGTATCGGTTGTCGTAGATAAGACGACTCCAACCCACGCTGTGCATCTTGCCGGTTAGAGAGAGGTTCGCATACCATCCCAATGCGAGATAGGCACGCAGCTCGTCGGCATGCGGACAGCACGTACAACCACAAGCATCGATAAATGCATTGTGATATATATACTCGTCGCCAAGCTTGCCGAAACCGTGTCCGCCAGCCTCGTGCTGTACCACACCACGCGTGTCGAACGGATACTCGTATGTGCTCAACGGACAGAAGGCTATCGCAGCACCACTCTCCCACATCTGGCAGATACCGCCATAGTCGGTAGAATTGGGCACAACTATTATCAATGTCTGATTAAGATTGCCCGTATTCACAGTGGGAGCGCCCAATACATAGTCGAACACTTCGTCGTAGTCGGCCTTCAATCCCACTCCTCCTGTAAAGGTAGTGTTGAATCGATTGTAGCGTATAGTGTTCACGGTGCCGATGCCCGTCTCCGTTGAGAGCGGGAAAGCGGTGTACACATTGAAGTAGTTGCGATAGGTCTTGTACGGCTCTATGGCGAAGAAGCTCTCCATCTCCTGCTTAACGCTCTGCAAATAAGAGCCACTGGCTATGTCCTTGGCATTAAATCCGTCACCTACGAACACTATGTTTATGCCACCTTTGTTTCCCCTTGTAGCCTTCTGAAGCGCCAGCCACTGGTCTTCGGCATACTCGTAATTATGCTGACTTACGCTGCACTCGTGTGTATAGTCCTTGTTCTTAAGACGGAACACCACCTTGCCTTCACGGTCGGCACTACCCTTCACCATCGACTTAATGGTAAGCGTTACCTCCGTCTTCTTGCTGCCACTGGCGGGCGACACGTCGCACCAGTTGGGCTTGCTTGCCACTTCCCATTCGCCTTCGGCATTTATGGTTAGTGTCTGCTTGTGCTGATTGTTGAGAGCGCAAGCCACAGAGGGACGACATACCAACTCGTGATGAGCCGCAATGCGCTTGAAGTCGCACCATCCGCTTGCTGCCTTATACTGATGTACCGCCGACTCGGGTACCTCTAATGTAAAGTTGTCCTTAGCCACTCCGTCGAAAGCGCCATTCTGAACGTATGCCGGCATTGTGCCGTTGCATACTATTGAGCCTATGCCCGAACAGTTCTGAAACGCACCACCGTCGTATTTATTGCCCGATTCGGCTCCGATGTTCTCAATACTGCTTGGCAATACCAATCCTTCAAGGCTCCTGCATTGGGCAAATGCACCCGGAGCAATGCTCTCCACACCGTCCGGAATCTCTAAAACTCCCATAAGTCGCCAGTTGTAAGCAAAAGCGCGTTCGCCTATACTGCCCAGAAACTCGGGCAACTTCAGCTTACCCGAAAAGTCGTTGTTGTAGAAACAGCGGTTGGGTATGCTGCGCAAATCCTTGGGCAAGATTATCTCGCCCTTGAAACCATTATTGGCAAAAGCACTCTCGCCTATCGCGCCAATGCCGTTATGCAACTGCAAATTGCCGCCAAACCAGCATCCCTCAAAAGCCGATGTTGGTATGACGGTGAGCGATTGCGGTATAACAAGATTGCCAGTAAGATTGCTACATTCCTTGAAAGCGCCTACACCCATCTTCTTGAGATGTCCAGGCAACTTCAGTTCACCATAAAATCCTTTGCATCCCAGGAAGCATTGGTCGCCTATCTCCTCAAGGCCATCAGGCAACTTCAGCTCGCATACAAAGTTGGTGTAAAGGAATGTATTAATACCCGTTATCCTCTTCAATGTAGAAGGCAGCGACAACGAGCCGTTGAGTGTGCGTATGTTCTCAAAGGCACCTCTCTCTATCTCTACTACACCTTCAGGAATATTGAGCGAACCGGTCAGTCCGCTTTCATGGAAAGCCGATTCTTTAATGACCTTCAAGGTATCGGGGAACACGAAATTAGATAGCAACCGCTTGTTTTCGAAACAACGTGTTGGCAGTTCATCGTCATCGCCCTCGATATAAGCATTATCTTCCACTTTATACCATTTGCCTTTCTTTATGCGCACTTCCTTGAGATTGAGAGCAGAAAGCGCAAACATACTGTCGCGCATTATATAGAAGTCGTAGGCGTTGAGGGTGCCCGTCACCTTCATGTGCTTCAATTTGGTAAGGTCTTTATTGGCTGCAGCAATGGCTTCCTTCAAGTGTCCGGCGGTAGAGTTCACCACAACATACTCCTTGGCAGTGGCGTCATGACTCACGAGGTCGTTCTCCCAAGGCGCAATGCTCTCGCTAACGAGCGTCAAATTATACTTTCCGTCCTCCTTCTTCTTATCCACACGGATAGCAAACTTCATCATCTTGCCAGCCACATAGGTAAATGCCGTCTTCTTCTTGAACTTATATGGCACTCCGCCTATGGTTATACTGAACAGCGTTGTGCCTGCTTCCACAGTCTGCGGCACAACAATGGTGCGCCACACATTGCCCACCTGCGAGGGAATGGTTGCCGTAGATTCCACTGCGCCAGCTGCCTTCACAGTTCCGTCGGCAAGGTTGATACTCGCCTTGCGCACCACATTGGCGGTAAGTACAGTCTTCTCGGTACTCGCCCATTCGCCTTCGGCAAAGCCGTCGCCCTGCACCAACGTCAAGTAAGCACTCGACATACGGTGCTTCAGAAGCAGACGTATCACATTGGATGTAGGAGCCAAGTCGCCCACATTGCCCCAAAGAAAATCACTGGCTTCATATCCGCCCATGTTTCCGTCCTCCGATGGGGTGCTCTGATTGCGTTGCACCTCAAACTGATAGCCGTCTATGCTCTCGGGATTGGCATAAGGATAATAGCCATACACGTCGATGTGCGTATGCTTATCTTTCCAGAATATGTCGTAGGCAGAGTTCCACTTGCCCGTCGACTCGTCGAAAGTGTGGCGCACATTGTCGGCACGGTTGCCACTAAGCTGCAAAGTGCCAGGGGTGCCGGCACGATAATCTACGACATACACACCTATGCAGTCGCCATCACAAAATCCGTTGTCATTGACACGAGTCACTGCCAACTGGTCGATATCGCCAGAAAGCTGAATACGGTCGCCGCTGTCTGTCGAGCCGTCCTCGCCGAACAATCCGTCGGCACAACCCGCCAGCAACATCACGCCGACCGCAACAGCCATATATATAATGCAGTTTAAATGTTTCCTAAGCATAATATTTCATTAGATGGTCAATACTACTCATCCGTAGCCGTACCGTCATTGTCGGTGTCGTCAACATCCCAAGCGCCTATCGTCACATTGACACCGCTGCCTGTCTTGGCAAGTGTCACGCTGAAAGTATGGCGTTTGCCGGCTACAAACGTAAAGGCTTTCGCCAAACTATAGTCGGTTCCGTCTACAGTCACCGTTATGAGGTTGCACATAGCCACCTCCTGCGGCACCACGATAGCACGATACACACCACCATCCTTGTAAGGCGTTAGGCTCGACGTTGTTCCCGTAGCTGTTGCCACTGCAGTAGAGAGATTTACAGAGGAAGAAGTCTTCAGATTGTTAAGCCTCAATGTCACCTTAGAAGCAGCTATCGACGCATCGGTAAATCCGTTGCCAGCCTTAAGCACTATCTCCACTTGACTCATAATGTGCTTTGCCACGATGTCAACCGCCTGCTTGCTTGGCACAACATTGAGTTTGCTGCCTACAAGTAAGTCGGATGCCTTATAGGCGGCCACTGCACTTTGGTCGGCAGCCACATCAAAAGGCATGGCGCTTACGCTCGCTACCGACTTGCGGTAAGGATAATACATATAGAAGTCGGCACAAGTCTTGGTGTCCTTCCAGTACACGGGTGCGGCAGGAGTCCATACTGTAGAGAACGTATAGAGCATATTGTCTACATGATTGCCCGAAGTCTGCAACGCCGTCGAGGTGCCGTCGGCATTGCGGTTGACCACAAACAACCCTATCTGGTCGCCACTCTCAAAAGCAGTTTCCGTAGCTCGTGTTATAGATGTACTGATGTCTATAGGCATTCGCTCTGTAGGTTGGGCTGGGTTGGAAGGCTCTGACGGGACAACCTCGCCACCTTCACCACCTGCCGAACAAGCAAACAGCAAAACACTGACAGCAGCTATATATAAGTACTTTTTT
>USCM01000172.1 GCA_900553155.1 uncultured Prevotella sp.
CCCCGACTGCAAATTCTCTACCACCACCGTCTTAGGCTCAGTAGAGGATGTCGAGTTTAAGGCTACGGGCAAGGAGATACTGTCTCCGGGCTGGCGAGACGTGTATGCACAGCACAACGAGCAGCAAACGGCAGCCTCCGAGGACGACGAGCGAAAGGGCGACGAAGAGCGCACACTACCAACATTCGTAAAGGGAGAGACAGGTCCGCACGTCCCCACCCTATCCGAGAAGTGGACAACGCCACCTAAGTATTATACAGAGGCTACCCTGCTGCGTGCCATGGAGACCGCAGGCAAGTTTGTTGAGGACGAAACTCTGAGAGCCGCCCTTAAGGAGAACGGCATTGGCCGACCGTCTTCGCGTGCCGGAATAATAGAGACTCTCTTCAAGCGCCACTATATACGACGCGAGCGCAAGAACCTCGTGGCTACGGCTACGGGTATAGAGCTGATAGACACCATACACGAGGAGCTGCTCAAGAGCTGCGAGTTGACGGGCATCTGGGAGAAGCGTCTGCGCGACATCGAGCACAAAAAGGACGATGCAGCCGACTTTATAAATGGCTTGAAACAGCAGATTACGGAGATTGTGAACGACGTGTTGCGCGACAACAGCAACCGCCGTGTCACCACCCTAAGCGAGGAAGACCTTAAAAAGAAAAAGGCTACAAAGAAGAAGGCTACTACAAAGAAAAAGTCTGAGGACCAGACTGTTGCACCAGCCAACACCCAACCAGCCGCCCAAAACAACGACCCACTTGTGGGTACAACCTGCCCGGTATGCGGCAAGGGAACCATAATAAAAGGCAAGACAGCCTACGGTTGCAGCCGCTGGCGTGAGGGTTGCAACTTCCGCAAGCCTTTCGACGAGCAGGCTTAAGCCTTAACTATTGGAAAAGAAACAATAAAAAAAAGGACATTCCATCACGGAGTGTCCTTTTTTCAACAAACCTTAAACTTACTATATTTTTATAACTAACTACAAGACATTTTAGTATCATCTACTAAAATCAATCTAAACAACAATCTAATTAACTACTAAATCAAAAAACTCTTAAACCTATAAAACTAATCTATAATACCTATTAACTACTAACGAAATCATTTGCAATCTTAATACCTTATCAATATCCTAAAGAACGATTTGAAGCAAAGATTTCTTCATATTGAAATGAAGTATCCTTCTGTTTTCTGATGCAAAGTTAGAAAATAAAAATAAAAGCGGTGTGTACAAATCGTTCGTAAAATAGTAAAAAATGATATTTGGCATTTTTGTGCTATATAATGACCGATTTGTACACTTTGGGCGCACGATTTATACTCCTATTTTATGGTAAATCAGAAATATGGAGTGATAAATGTGCATTACATTACCTGACAAAATGCAAATTGTTAGTGCTCACTTCGCCCGATCCTGTGACATTCTTCACAACATCACGCACTGTACCCGATAGTGTTATCGAGCCACTGCCAGCACAGGCGCAGTTGGCAACACCACAATTCTGCGCCTTAATATCCATGTCGCCAGAACCCACAACATTGAACTGCATATCCTTAACCTGCGAGAGCATAGCGTCGAGGTCGCCGCTTCCACGCACCGCAAAATCTGCCTTATCAGCCTTGAGGAAGTCGAAATCGAGGTCGCCAGAACCAGCGACATTAGCCACAGCAGTCTTGGTATCGACACGTTTGGCGCTCAAGTCGCCCGAACCACGCACCTCGAAGTTGATGGCGTCGCACACAATAGAGCCAAAGTCAGCCTCACCAGAACCCACAACCGATACCTTAAGGTTGTCGGTATCAAGCTTACCATTGACGTCGAACGTGCACGAACCTTTTATATTTACGTCCGTAAGGTCGGGAGAATATATATATAAGGTGACATCGCCGTCGATAAACGAAACAACACTGTTGCTCTTATACGATACATACAGCGTCTCGCCCTTCTTCTCGACAACAATATTGTCGACAACCTGCTTTGGTCCCTCAAGGCGCATAGGCTTCACCTTGCCTTGGGCAAACACGATGTCTACAGAGCCAGAGGCATCAACCTTGGAGAAATAGCCCACATTGCGTATAACGGTGACGCGCTTGTCGCCAGCCTTTAGATCCTTGCTCGAATAGCAAGCCATACATACAACGCTCACCGCAAAGAGCAGGAGCAGGGCTGAAAAATGTCTTAGTGTCTTCATAATAATTACCTATTTAATGTTATTTGTTTTGAAAGCTACACCATTTGGCTGCTTTTGTTTATTTGACGCAAGCCTACAACAAAAAGTTGCAAATATATAAAAAAGTTGGTAAAGCAACCTATAATTAATTGGTAAAACCACCTATTATTATTAACTTTGCACTTCAATCAAACGTAAGCAATGGAAATAAATTTGTTATCCGAGGCAGAAATTGCCACATTGAGAGAGAATATAAGCAACTCAAACCGCATCGTAATATGCAGCCATAAGTCGCCAGACGGCGACGCTCTCGGCTCGTCGCTCGCTTGGGCAGAATATCTGCGCACCCAGGGCAAGGAGCCCAACATCATCGTACCCGATGCCTATCCCGACTTCCTGCAGTGGTTGCCGGGCTCAGAGCGCATCATACGATACGACAAGCACGCTGCCGACAAGGCCGACGAGATGCTGCAAAAGGCAGACCTTATATTCTGTCTCGACTTCAACGGCACCAATCGCGTGGACGAGATGAAGGACGCTCTCGACCAGGCTACAGCCCGAAAGATAATGATCGACCACCACCTCGACCCATGTATGGACACGGTGCTAACGGTGTCGCACCCTCAGATGTCGAGCACATCCGAGTTGGTGTTCCGCTTGATATGGCAGCTTGGTGGCTTTGAGGAGATGTCGCGCAAGTGTGCCGTGTGCATCTACTGCGGCATGATGACCGACACGGGCGGCTTTACCTACAACAGCAACCAGCCCGAGATTTTCTTCATCGTTAGCCAGTTGCTAACCAAGGGCTTCGACAAGGACAAGATATACCGCAACGTGTTCAACAACTTCAGCCCTTGGGCAATACGTCTGCGCGGATACCTAATGAGCCAAAAGCTCAACATTTTCAACGACTTGCACGCTTCCTACTTCACCATCTCGCGCCGCGACATGCGCGACTTCCACTTTATGAAGGGCGACGCCGAGGGTCTTGTCAACGAGCCTCTCAAGATAAAGGGTATGCGCCTGTCGGTATCGCTGCGCGAGGACGACCGCCGCGACAACACTATATGGGTGTCGTTGCGCTCGGTAGACGATTTTCCCTGCAATCTTGTGGCTTCCGAGTTCTTCAACGGTGGCGGACACCTCAATGCCAGCGGCGGACGTCTCAACTGCACATTAGACGAAGCCGAGCGTGTTGTGCGCCGCGCATTTGCCCATTATGAGGACTTATTGACAAAATAATGGCGAAAAAAGTTAAATATAACCAACTTAAAGCACAAACTATATAGAAATTAAATATAAAAGTTGTACTTTTGTAATTGGATATTAGATATATATATAAACAGAAGAAGACATAAATGAAGAACTTTAAATTGCTGATATGCATAGTGCTTGCCGCACTTGCGTTTGCTTCATGCAGCGACACCGAGACTTATGCCGACATGAAGAAGAAGGAACGCTCTGCCATCAACCGATACATAACCAACCAGAACATAAAGGTTATCAAAGAGTCGCAGTTTGAGCAGCAAAGATGCACCACCGACACATCCAAGAACGAGTTTGTGCTGTTCGAGAGCACTGGCGTATATATGCAGATACGCAGCAAAGGCACTGGCGAGAAGCTTAAGGACGGCGAGACTGCCGACGTAACCTGTCGTTTCAACGAGTACAACCTGCTTGAGGGCGACTCGGCATTGCAGCTAACAAACATATACCAGTATGCCTGGTGCAACGACAAGATGACCGTAAAGAACACATCGGGCACTTTCTCTGGTGTCTTCTCAAAGAAATTCTGTATGATGTACACATCATATAGCTCGCAGGCTGTACCTTCGGGTTGGCTTGTACCACTTGCATACGTCAACCTCGGCAGATACGACAGCGCTGACGCCGAACTGGCTAAGGTGAAGCTCATTGTGCCCCACTCGCAAGGACAGAGTGCGGCAGCTCAGAGCGTATACCCATGCATGTACGAAATAACATACGAACGTTGTCGATAAAACGACATACTAAAAACACAAAAGTCAAATCTATTAAAAATTCAAAAACTCTATCGTTATGACGTTGATCAAATCAATCTCAGGCATCCGCGGTACTATCGGCGGACAGACGGGCGACACTCTCAACCCGCTTGACATCGTTAAGTTTACAACAGCTTATGCTACATTTATGAAGCGCAACGCTAAGACAGAGGGACGCGGCAAGATCGTTGTAGGTCGCGACGCACGCATCTCTGGCGACATGGTGCGCAACATCGTTTGCGGTACACTTATGGGTATGGGCCTTGATGTTATCGACATCGACCTCGCTACAACTCCTACTACAGAGCTTGCTGTACGC
>USCM01000173.1 GCA_900553155.1 uncultured Prevotella sp.
GTCGGTATACTACCAAGAGGTCGTCCTCATGGTAGTATACCGACACGCCAAGGCTCGCTGCTCTTCATCGAGGCGATGATGTTGGTGGTGTGCCTTGGCGTGTCGGTATACTACCATGAGGACGACCTCTTGGCATTTGCCAGCTCCATTGCTATATCGGCTGGAACCGGACTGATACTGCGACTCTTTGCACGCAACTGCGACAACAACCTCTCGCGCCGCGACGCCTACCTTGTGGTTACACTGACGTGGGTTGTGTTCTCGCTCTTCGGCACATTGCCCTTCCTTATAGGCGGCTATCTGCACTCGTTCACCGATGCCTTCTTCGAGACGATGTCCGGATTCACCACCACCGGAGCCTCCATTATCGACGATGTCGACATTTTGCCGCATGGCATCCTGTTCTGGCGCTCCTTTACCCAGTGGATAGGCGGTCTTGGTATCGTGTTCTTCACGATAGCCCTTCTGCCGTCGTTGGTGGGAGGTAGCGTCAAGGTGTTTGCTGCAGAGGCTACTGGCCCCATAAAGACCAAGCTTCACCCCCGACTCAGTACCAATGCCAAGTGGATATGGGTGGTATACTTATGTATCACGTTGCTGTGTATTGTTTCGCTGAAGTTAGCCGGAATGGACATCTTTAGCAGCGTGAACTACAGCTTCACTACAGCCGCTACGGGTGGATTTGCCACACATAGCGACTACAGCTACCTTACCCCCGTGGTGCAGTATATCGTAACCTTCTTCTGCTTTGTATCGGGCATCAACTTCACAATGCTATACATCACTGTGTCAAAGCGCAAGCTAAGCACCCTGTTTAAGAGTGCCGAGTGCAAGTTCTATCTCTTTGTAGTGTTAGCCTTCACACTCTTTATAGCCTTCGAGTTGATGTGGAAGAATGGCTACGAGCTTGAGCCGGCATTGCGCAGCAGCGTGTTCCAGGTGGTGTCGTTCATTACCACAACAGGTCTGCTTTCCGACGACCCTGCGGTATGGCCGCACGTTACGTGGGTGGTGCTTGCCGTATGTATGTTCTTTGGAGCGTGCTCAGGCTCAACCAGTGGTGGCTTCAAGTGCATTCGTTGCGTTATGCTTCTGAAGATAATAAAGAACGAGTTTCGTCAGATGCTGCATCCCAATGCAGTGCTGCCGATGCGTGTAGACGGCACCAATGTGCCATCGTCCAAGCGTGTAACGCTGCTCGCCTTCTTGTCCATATACCTTATATTAAGCTTGTTCTGCTCGTTCTCTATGATAGCGATGGGCATCGACAACACTAATGCCATTACCATAACACTTAGCTCGCTTGGCAATGTTGGCCCTACACTCGGTACCGAGATTGGTCCTACCATGTCGTGGAGCGAGCTGCCTGTAGCAGCCAAATGGATATGCTCGGTGCTGATGCTCATAGGCCGTCTTGAGATATTCAGCGTCTTGGTGATATTCACACCACAGTTCTGGAAGGAGAATTAGTGTGGTTATGTAGCCACATAGAGTTAGTTATTTTTTTGAGTTACTAATTATAAATGTAGTACTTTAATTACGAATATGCCGTGGTATGATCGTAATATATACGAGTATTGCATTAAATAATTAATAAATATATGGAGCTATTAAAATTTAAAACCCTTCTTAAGTCAACTCTTTGGGGTGGCAATAAGATTATCCAGTTTAAGCACTTGGCTGTTGAACAGGATAATGTAGGCGAAAGTTGGGAGATATCAGGTGTTCCTGGCTGTGAAACTGTTGTGGCTAATGGAGCTTATGCGGGGAAAAAACTTAACGACTTAGTGGCTATACTGAAGGACAAACTTGTAGGAAAGGACAACTATGAGCGTTTCGGCAACGAGTTTCCATTGCTCGTTAAGTTTATTGACGCTCACCAAGACCTATCTATACAGGTGCATCCTAACGATTATATAGCCAAGCGTCAAGGCAAAGGGCATGGCAAGACAGAGATGTGGTATCTGCTCGACAGCGACAAGGAAGCCACTCTGCTGTGCGGACTGAAGCAACAGATTACACCGTCGCAATATGCCGAAATGGTGGCAAACGACACCATTGTGGATGCCATTGCCCGCTATAATGTTAAGGAGGGCGATTGCTTCTTTATACCAGCAGGACGCATACACGCCATTGGTCCTGGCTCATTCCTTGTAGAGATACAGCAGACGTCCGACGTTACTTACCGCATTTACGACTATAAGCGCAAGGATAAGGACGGCAACTATCGCGAGTTGCACACCAAGCAGGCTGCCGAGTGCATCGACTATAATGTGTCGAAGAACTATCGCACCGGGTACACTCCTGCCAAAAACCAGGGTGTAAGCCTCGTGCAGTGTCCTTACTTCTGCACCGCCGTGTACGACCTTAACGAGCCAATGACGCTCGACTACTCCGAGCTGGACAGCTTTGTTGTCCTCGTCGGACTGAAGGGCGAGGCAAAGATAACCGACAACGAGGGCAACACCGTTAGCTTCCAGGCTGGCGAGAGCATCCTTGTGCCGGCTACAACAAAGACGCTTAAGGTTGAGGGAACAATCAAGTTCTTGGAGACATACGTGTAGAAAAAATCAATGTTAATAACGTGATGGAATAAAATTAACGTCCATTACACGAGAAGTGAATTAATGGCAATTAAACGTATAATTGTCGTTAATTCACTTCTCGTGTAATGGACGTTAATATTTTAGCATTGCTAATGCTTTATTAATCGTCCTGACCAAACAACGGGTCTTCCGGCATAACCATTACCGGCTTCTGGTCGAACTCCTTGAGCAATGTCTCCGGCACATACTTCTTGTCTACAACAAGGCGGAACATATACTCGTTGAACCAGCGGTTGGTCATGATAAGGCATCCATTGACACCATTGTTGGTACCCCAGCTGTTCTCAACCTTCCATTTGATAGGGTTGCCGTCCTTGTCGAGGTCTACAGCCGTTAGGGTCATGGCGTGTGTCGAGCCGCTGTCGAAAGTGGCTATGCGCTCAGCCTTGTTCATCTTGTTGAACGAGGTAGAGAATAGCGAGCCATAGTCGAAGTTCTCGGTATCGAGATATCCCGAAGCACGGTCGAGCTGCTTGCCCACATCGTACGACGAGTACATCTTCTTGCCGTCCTTAAGCGATGCGATAGCAAGTTGGGCTATATCCTCAACCGGCAGGTTAAGATACTTCCAGTTCTGTCCGTCGTATACGTGGCGGTCGTACTCCACCTCGTAGGTCTTGTGGTACGGGCGGCGTGGGTCGTTCATCACCATGATGAAGGTTCCCTCCAACGGATGGCCTACCACCTCGTCGTAGAACGACTTAGGAGTGAAGCGGCGTGGCTCGCCCACAGCCTTGCCGTCCTTGTTGCGGAACTGGTAGGTGAACTCCTTAACAGGCTCGCCCATCGTGATAGACAGCATGTGGTATACGGTGCCAAGCATCTCGGTCTTGCGCTGGTTGATAGCCGCAGCCTTCTTGCCATCAGCCACCATCTTGCGCAGCTCCAAGCCAAACTCGCGCAGCTTGGTAGATATGAGCGACGATATCTTAGAGGTGTTCTCGGCAGAGAAGGTCTCGGGCTGAACCGACATAGGCACCAAGCCATACTTAGGAGCAAGGTCGGCAGCGCCGCAGAAGGTACCGCCATCGTTAAGCGGATTCTTGAAGAAGAACTGTACACGCTGGTCGTCCATAGGCTTCTTGGCATTGTCTATCACGCCCTGAAGCATAAGGTTGGCTTTCTCGAGCTGGTCGAAGAAGAAGAGGTAAACGTGCGAGAAGTCTACCACTACCGAGTCGGCGTGGTTGCGTGCAAAGTCGGAGCGCAACACGTTGAAGCTTGAGAACATCCAGCAGCGTCCCGAACTCTTCTGGTTGTGTATCGACTGCTTGGCAGTCTCCACGCTGAAGTGGTTGTCGGTGTAACGGTTGTTGCCGAAGTTCTTTGCCAAGTCGTCAATCTTGTTGGATGCAAGAGCGTTGAAAAGAGCCTTGTCGGCAGTGCCAGCCGCCTTTTGTGTCTTCTCGATGTTCTGCAACATCTCGGCAGAGATGCCTCCCTGCTTGTTTTGTGCGCCGGCTGTTGTAGCAAGCGCCAGGCATAAGCCTAAAGCCAATGTCTTTGTCTTCATCTTTCTAAATTAGTTTGTTTTATATTTTTCAACCTACAAAAATAGGTATTAATCCCGATAAAGCCAAATCTTTTAGTTGATATTTAGGAAGTTAGAACTATAATGTACGTTCTTGTACTAAGAATTCGAATAAATTGTTTAATTTTGCAAATTATTATTAGTATTCACTAACATTTATTATTAAATACACAACAATGAAGACCAACAAACTCACCATTTTGGTAGTTTCGCTCGTTGCCGTTCTTTTCTCGGCAAAGGCAAAGGCACAGACTAATGCACAAGTTTTGTACGATTTCGGTTCCGACCGCAAGTATGTCACCCTCACACTTGAGATGTTCAAGCAGGACAAGTGGGGTAGCACCTATTTCTTTGTAGACCA
>USCM01000174.1 GCA_900553155.1 uncultured Prevotella sp.
TTCATTAGGTCAAGGAGTTATAGGAGGATATTATGCAGTTCGTATAATGAACGTATTATTTCTTATTCGTTAATGAACATATAATATTTGGGCAATAAGCAGGTTGTGGTATTGCGTCACCGAAGGTGGCGAATTATGCTTAACCTCGGGTTGACCATAGGGAACCCGAGGAAAGCGTAGCCTCCCTATAATCATCATCCCCCTCGCTCGGCAAAGCCGAGCGAGGGGGATGATGTTATTATATACATAGACCCTTAATTAATATCCCGGATTTTGTGTTATACCAGGATTACTTGCACACTCTGATGACGGAATAGGCCAAAGCAACTGGTATGTCTGGTTTTCCTTCAATCCCATAAACGACACTCCCAAATTGTTTCGTCTTATAAACGTAAGATAATTTGGAGACTGAAGTTTGTATTTCAATCTTGCTATAGACATCAACAAATCCGACTCATCTATTTTAATACTTTTCTTCTTGCAAATAAAATCGACCAACTCTTTAGCCTTAGCCTTATTGCCAGTATGGTATAAACATTCAGCAGTAGTCAATAGAACATCCTTATAATCCAAACATGGATAACATGACTTTTCGTCAGCACTGACAGATCTGGTCTGTAGCTCAAATCCAAGGATGCACTCAGAGTTGTTTTTGTACTGAACATTATTAGACTCTGTCAGACTATAATACCCATTATTAGCGACCTTCTCCAAGAGCGGAAGAGCCTTGTCCCACTTCTTTAAATTGCAATAAACGTATGCCAACAGAACCCTCGCCACATCTTTAGACACGAAGAAAGCACTATTTACATCGGCAAACGAATCGTTAGCCTTCTCTTCCAAATCAGGTATGGCATCTTCCAAGAGAGCCGATAGTTTTGTTAGTATCTCATTCTCGCTGGTACGAGGTATTCTGGTTGAAAGATCTGTAATTGGCTCAATCACGAATGGCACGCCACCCCAATGAGAAGTCATTAAGTAATAATTCAAGGCTATGTATGTATTTAAGAATGGCTGATAGCAATTTAAGGATTTCGCATCAGCATTTTTTACAAGCAACAAACGACTAATCGCATTGTAATATTCATACCAACAATTACTTATACTACCATCATCTGCCGAATATGGCTGCTTATATTCTTGAAGTGCATATTTCCCTTCCAACTCTCGCTCTGCTTTTACCGCATCTCTCATCATACTTTGTGTAGCCGCAAAAACAGCTCGTCCATCAGCACCCAACTTAGGAACTTCTATCTTTACGTTAGGATTGCCATACTGCACCAATTTTTTCTCGGCAGCAACTGCGCCTCTGGCATTATATATCTTTATAGACCATGATTGCGAACGACGAGACAGTGTTGGCCCCACATGAATCTTGACTATATTATTATCAATACTTGTTACTTTCTCACTTTCGGGCGTTTGGGTGTTGGTTCCTGTTTCGTAAAGACTACTAAAGTACGACTCTTCTGTAACATTATCTCCTGGTGACACATCCAAACCCGTATCAGAGTCGGCAACATTTGAAGGAGGGGTCAAGAAATAAGGCTTGTCCGATTCTACCGTTACAGTAAAGTCGCCACCCTCTACAGGCACCTCGATGTCGTTTTGGCTAAGTTTTACAACAGATGCATTATCCAATTCATTACCAGCTATGCCGTCATTGTCCCAATCGAAATAGTATGCCAAGTCTTTAACGCCAACTTCATAACCTAACTCTTGGTAACGTGCTTTGATATTGTCGGCGATGGTTTCGAGTTTGCCGTTAAGGTAGTTGCGTGTCGACTTTAGACGTTCTTTAGTTTTATCGGTAAACGTGCCTGTTGTACCAAACTCATTGCTTAACAGCGAAAGATATTCTACAATCTCTGCTTCCGAGCGGTCGGAAAGAACCAATGAAGAAACGGCTATCAACACACCTGCCGCATCATCACCTGATGTTATGGAATACTGACTGGCGTCTTTATCCGCATACTCCTGCAAACCAAATTGAGAAAGCAACTCCTTTTGCGCCTGCTTATTGGCTTCCTTGAAACTTTCACCTTTATTGGTTACAAGATAATTGATGCGCTGGCTCTTTAAATGGGTTAGTACATTAACGTTGACAGTAGTGTTGTCGGACAAGTCGACAAGTGCGTCCAACTTGATTGTACTATTAGACAAGGCGCCACTAACCTCATTAAAGAAATAGCCATCTGCCGTAAGTTTTGCATAAGGACTATTCACCTTCAACGAGCCATAATTAAAATCACCCGTATTGTTCTCAATGGTTGTTGTGTAAGACTGACCTGTTGGCACCATTGTTTTGTCGAGAGTGCGCATATCTATCTGGGAGCCACGCACAAGCGGACCTTTCTCTACCTTACCATTAACGATATGGGCTGTTTGTATAAACTCCTCGTCTATTGCGTCTTTGGAGTCACTGCAAGAAGCTAAGCCTAATGACACTAACGCCACAGCCAATGACGTTTTGTATAATATCTTTTGCATAGTGTATGTGATTTAGTTTTTAAAATAATTCTTTTAGTTATTATATTTAAGCTACTCGTTCACAAAGGTAACAATTAAATGTTAATTACGCAAATAAAAAACGGCTATAATACGTGGACGTTTAACGTCCTGCGTATTGATAGCCGTCTCAATTTAAGTTAGTTAAAGTTGCTTTATGCTTTTGCAATGTAGTCGGCAATCCACTGGCCAACCTCCTTCGTGCCATACTCGGCTCCACCCTCAACCTGAATCTCAGGTGTGCGCACGTTGGCATCAAGCGATGCGTCTACAGCCTTGCGAACAAGAGTGCCCTCTTTGTTAAGGCCGAAGTGCTCAAGAAGCATGGCGGCAGAGAGAATCTGGGCTACGGGGTTGGCGAGGTTCTTGCCGGCAGCCTGTGGCCACGAACCATGAACCGGCTCGAAGAGCGGAGTGTGCTCGCCAAGCGAGCTTGACGGCTGCAATCCCATAGAACCGGTAATACAAGAAGTCTCGTCGGTAAGGATATCGCCAAAGGTGTTCTCGGTAACGATGACATCGAAGAAGCGAGGCTCGGTGAGAACACGCATTGAGGCATTGTCGATAAACATATAGTCGGTTGTAACCTCTGGATACTGCGGCTCCATCTCTTTGGCAATCTGACGCCAAAGACGTGACGATGCAAGCACGTTGGCCTTGTCGACAACGGTGAGGTGCTTGTTGCGCTTCATAGCAAACTCGAAGGCAACCTTAAGGATGCGCTCGATCTCGGGACGTGTGTAGATGTCGGTGTCGTATGCCTTGTCGTTGTCCTGATACTTCTCACCAAAATACATACCACCGGTAAGCTCGCGGATAACAACGAAATCGGCACCCTTGAGAAGCTCGTCCTTCAACGGCGACTTATGCAGCAGGCAATCGAAGGTTGCCACAGGGCGAACGTTGGCAAAGAGGCCAAGCTTCTTACGCATTGCGAGCAAGCCATGCTCTGGGCGTACCTTTGCTGTAGGGTCGTTGTCGAAACGTGGGTCGCCAACCGCTGCGAACAACACGGCATCGGCATCCATACAAGTCTTGAAGGTTTCCTCGGGGAATGGATCGCCAACTGCATCAATGGCGTGTGCGCCACAGATAGCCTCATTGAACGAGAACTCGTGGCCAAACTTGTCTGCCACTACCTTCATAACCTTTACTCCTTCTTTCATAATCTCCGGTCCGATTCCATCGCCGGGGAGAACTGCTATATTTAATTTCATAACTTAAAACAATTATTATCATTATTATACTTTAGGAAGTACGACCTCCGCGAGCCGCACCATACTAACAACATTGTATATACATTGCCTACTCCACTATATTCAGCATCTTTATTGTTGCTTTAATAGCCGCTTCTGTCTGGTCGGCATCAAGACCGCGTGTACGCAGAAGCTTGTCGCCATTGCGCCATGTTATCACCGTTTGCACAAGAGCATCGGTTCGACCGCCTGGGGGGATAGACACGGCATAGTTTTCGAGCACGGGGAAGGAGCGTCCAAGACGCTCACGGTATATCTTGCGCATAGCCTTAACAAAGGCATCATACTGACCATCGCCTAATGCGTTGTCCTCGTACTGCTGTCCGTCAATCTCAACCTTTACACTTGCCATAGGGCGCAAGCCGTAGGCAAGCGACACCATATAGCTCACAAGCTTAACCTTATCTTCTGGTGCCGAGTGTTTAAGCACGTCGCTTACGATGAATGGCAGGTCGTCTTGGGTAACCATCTCCTTGCGGTCGCCCAGCTCTGTAATGCGCTGCGTTACACGGCGTGTCTGTTCGGGAGTAAGCTCCAAGCCAAGCTCTTCAAGATTTCTTGCTATGTTAGCCTTTCCGCTGTTCTTGCCGAGAGCATACTCGCGCTTACGACCAAAACGTTCTGGCACGAGGTCGTTGCAATAGAGGTTGTCCTTGTTGTCGCCATCGGCATGCACACCAGCCACTTGCGTGAAG
>USCM01000175.1 GCA_900553155.1 uncultured Prevotella sp.
CTCACAAGCAGCGTGCGTTGGACAGCCAGTGTGCTCAATATGATTAAGGACGGTGCCGACGACTTCACAGAATGTGGACCAGGCAAGGCTCTCCAGGGTATGATTGGCCGTATCGACAAGACGGTTAGTGCTCATGGCATCCTCTAATATAAGATATGGGCAATCAGAAGATAATAATATATCAAATCTTCACACGCCTTTTTGGCAACCGTACCAATGTATGCAAGCATAACGGTACGATTGCCGAAAACGGCTGTGGAAAGATGAATTTCTTTACCGATGAGGTGCTCCAGTAGATACGCGCCAAGGGATACACACACGTGTGGTACACTGGAGTGATACGTCATGCTACTGCTACAGACTATTCACCGTACGGCATACCGCGCCAGCATCCTGCCATTGTCAAGGGAAAGGCAGGCTCGCCATACGCCATAACCGACTATTATGACATCGACCCCGACATTGCCGAAAACGTGGACAAGCGCATGGATGAGTTTCTTAAGCTTGTCGACAACAGCCACCGCAATGGCCTGAAGGTAATTATGGACTTTGTGCCCAACCACGTGGCACGTCAGTACAAGTCGATAGCCAAGGGCAAGGGCGTGCGCGACCTCGGCGAGGACGATGACAAGACAAAGGCTTTCGATGCCAACAACAACTTTTACTATTGTGTCAACTCGGCTTTCGCCCCAAGCATTGACCTCTATGGCGGCGAGGCAGAACCCTATAACGAGTTTCCAGCCAAGGCCACTGGCAACGACCAGTTTGGCGCGTCGCCAAGTTGCAACGACTGGTACGAGACCGTAAAGCTCAACTATGGCGTTGACTATTGCGATTTCGACGGACGCTCCGAGCACTTCGACCCGATACCCAACACATGGCACAAGATGCTCGACATATTGCTCTATTGGGCGTCAAAGGGAGTAGACGGATTCCGCTGCGACATGGCAGAGATGGTGTCTACAGCCTTCTGGCATTGGGCCATCGACAAGGTCAAGAGCGTGCATCCTGCTATGATATTCATTGCCGAGGTGTACAATCCATGGGAATACAAGCACTACGTGGATGCCGGTTTCGACTATCTGTACGACAAGGTGGGTATGTACGACACAATGCGAGGCGTGATATGCGGCAACTGCCCTACATCGCAGATAACAACAGCATGGCAATGGGTAGACGGCATAAGCAACCACATGCTCTACTTCCTCGAAAACCACGACGAGCAGCGCATTGCGAGCGACTACTTTGCAGGTGACGGTTTCAGAGCTTATCCGGCCTTGGCGGTCAATATGCTCATGCGCTCCAACCCCTTTATGGTGTACGCCGGACAAGAGTATGGCGAGCGTGGCATGGACAGCGAGGGCTTCAGCGGAAAAGACGGACGCACCACGATATTCGACTACTGGACCATCCCATCCCTGCACCGTGCACTTGTTACGAATGAGTCTACAGCCTCCGAGCGCAAGCTATCCGCCATATACGACCGCATCCTGTCTATAGCAAGCACAGAGAAAGCCGTGGCAGAGGGCCAATTCTTCGATCTTATGTACGTCAACGAGCATATAGCGCAGAGGCAGTATGCCTTCCTGCGCAAGGCAGGCGACGAGATGCTGCTTGTAGTGGCCAACTTTGCCAACGAGGCAGTAAGCGTGAGGGTAAACATACCCGAGCACGCCTTCAGTTTCCTCGGCATACCCAAGAGCGATATAACCGGAAAGGATATGGTAAGGCTCTCGTCGTTCAAGGCCAACTTCAAGACCGACAACTTTGTAGATGTGGAGATAGGTGCCAACGATTGTAAAATCATTAAATTCAACTTGAAGATGGATAGCGATATTACATTCAACGAACACAACAAGGAGGAGTTTCCGCCGGCACACACCGCCGAGCATCTTCTCAACCAGACCATGGTGAGGATGTTTGGCTGCAAGCGTTCGGACAATGCGCACATAGAGCGCAAGAAGAGCAAGATAACCTTCATCATCGACCACAAGCCGTCGCGCAAGGAAGAGAAGGCTATTGAGGACCGCATGAACGAGCTTATCGACGCTGACCTCCCCGTAAGATACGAGGTGGTTGACCGCGACAAGCTCCCCAAGGAGGTGGACGCAAACCGTCTGCCTGCCGACGTGTCCAGCAAGGTGCGCCTTGTATACATTGGCGATTATGACGTATGCCCATGCATAGGCAAGCACGTAAGGTCAACATCACAGATAGGACGCTTCGTGATGCTCGGCACCAACTGGGACGAGATGAAGCACGCCTTTCGCATAAGATTCAAGATAGTTTAAGAAACCTATATTTATACATTAATTTTAAAGTTATCATGACAGAAAACAGACAAACACTTAACCGCAACTTGGCACAGATGCTCAAGGGCGGTGTTATTATGGACGTTACAACTCCTGAGCAGGCCAAGATAGCCGAGGAGGCAGGAGCATGTGCTGTTATGGCTCTTGAGCGCATCCCAGCCGACATCCGTGCGGCAGGCGGCGTGTCGCGCATGAGCGACCCTAAGATGATAAAGGGTATCCAGGAGGCAGTGTCTATCCCCGTAATGGCAAAGTGTCGTATCGGTCATTTTGCAGAGGCACAGATTCTGCAGGCCATCGAAATCGACTATATCGACGAGAGCGAGGTGCTCTCTCCGGCTGATGATGTATACCACATCGACAAGAACAAGTTTGACGTTCCCTTTGTATGTGGAGCCAAGAACCTTGGCGAGGCTTTGCGCCGCATTGCCGAGGGTGCCACAATGATTCGCACCAAGGGCGAGCCTGGCACAGGCGACGTTGTTCAGGCTGTTCGCCATATGCGTATGATGCAGAGCGAGATACGACGTCTTACCTCTATGTCTGAGGATGAGTTGTACGAGGCTGCTAAGCAGTTGCAGGTGCCTTACGAGCTTGTAAAGTATGTACACGAAAACGGCAAGTTGCCAGTAGTGAATTTTGCTGCAGGCGGTGTTGCAACACCTGCCGACGCTGCCCTTATGATGCAGCTTGGCGCCGAGGGTGTTTTCGTAGGCTCGGGCATCTTCAAGAGCGGCGACCCCGTAAAGCGTGCCAAGGCCATTGTTCAGGCTGTTACCAACTACAACGACCCTAAGAAGCTTGCCGAGCTGTCTGAAGACCTTGGCGAGGCAATGGTGGGTATCAACGAGCACGAGATTGAGGTGCTCATGGCAGAGCGTGGCAAGTAATTCTTAAAAGGAGAAAGTAAAATGAGAGTTGCTGTATTGGCACTACAGGGTGCCTTCATAGAGCACGAGCGTATGCTCCAGCGTCTCGGTGTCGAAACTTTCGAGATACGCCAGCTGTCAGATTGGCAGCAGCCTAAGGACGGTCTCGTGATACCCGGCGGCGAGAGCACTGTACAGCTTAAGCTCCTTAAGGACCTTGGGCTGCTTGAGCCTATCGTGGCAGACATACAGAAGGGGCTGCCCGTGTTCGGTACATGCGCTGGACTGATACTCCTTGCCAAGACCGTGGAGGGACAGCCTTTTGACCGTATATCCACTATGGACATCGAGGTGCGGCGCAACGCCTATGGCCGACAGCTTGGCAGCTTCTATGCAGAGGGCAAGGTTGAGGGCGTGGGCTGCGATGTGCCCATGACCTTTATACGTGCCCCGTACATCAAGAGCGTGTCGGGCGACGCCAAGGTACTTGCCACCGTAGACGGACATATCGTTGCCGCACAGCAGGGCAAACAGCTCGTTACAGCCTTTCACCCCGAACTTAACGATGACACACGCATACACCAGTACTTTGTCGACATGATGAAGTAACGCACGGTGTATAGCGCAATACACAAAAAATAAGGTGTGCCAAAACTCATTGGTTGTGAGGTTTGGCACACCTTGTTTTTTATAAGCAAGCCCGAAGCCGCCCACCAGCATAGCGCGAGCCGAGAGCACCTGAAGGTTAGATTTAGGTTATAACTATATATTAAACCCAAAAATCGGTCATTAGGATTTGTTCAAGCATGGCTTGACGAACACGCTCCCTGGACTGTTTGCAGGTGCGAAACGTTGGGGATACATCAACGGTGTCCACTATGTGGTAGGCAGAAAACCGCCGAAGTCGTTTTCTAAGCCTATCATCGAACCTGCTTACTATGAGCATGTCATCACGTTCTATAATTGTAGCGTGGCTATCATCATCAGTCAGGACCGCCCGGGCTCCTCCAACCCGCTCACGCTGTCGTGGCTCCTCATCGTTATTAAGGAGCTTGATACAGACAAGTTTTATGAAGATCCGACTATGCTCATAAAGAAGTTTGACGAGGCGAAATAATGTACGTTACAAATTTCTGTAGAAAAATATAATGAAGCGGAACACCGCCTAATCCCCCTAAGCCTTTGTCTTGCGCCCAACCAACGTAGGACAAGGGCTTTTCCTTTGTGGGCA
>USCM01000176.1 GCA_900553155.1 uncultured Prevotella sp.
CTGCCACAAGCGCCACCTTTAATATCAAGGCGCGCACCGGGGCAAGCATCCAATATTTTCGTTTGTTATTATCCATAATGTTATACGTTTATTTCTTCTTCTCAACCGTAGTCTTGTCTATCAATGCCCCTACCCCACGCTTTGTCAAGTCGTGACGGAAGGAGATGGTTATGTTCTCTGCCTTGAAGCCCATCTGCTGCAGCATAGGCACCAGCACATTGGCTGCTCCCACACGTGCCGACTCAAGGATGTCCGTCTTCTCTATATCGGCTATTATTGCCTTACGGCCCTGCTGCTCGTAGTTGGACAGCTCGGCATCGGTAAAGCGGCTGCGGGTTAGAGCCACATACTCTTGTATGTCGTTGTGGTTGATGCGTGTGGCCGACAGCACTATGTGCGGGTCGGGCAGCACTATCTCTATGTGCGACGTGTCGCGGATGACATTAGCCGGCGAGAAGTCGGCAAAGTCGACATACGCCTTCACCGTAGCATCTACCGGTATCGCCACCTTACGGTTGCCCAATGGCAGCTTTACGTTGTAGTCGTGATTAAGCACTTTGCCCTTGAGCGACAGTTGGTCGTCGTGTGTTATAACCTTGTGTATGCGGTATTCGGTGGTGTAAAGGCGCGAGCACTTCTGGGCTTGCAGCACCAGCACGGCTGTGGTGTCGACGTGCGGCTGCTCTACCTCTGCCTTGGGCTCTTGCCGTTTTGTGCATGATGATGCAAGCAGGACGGCAAGCAAAAGGGATATCAATGTTATTCTATTTGCCATAATCGTATAGTTTAATTGCAAAATTACAATTTTTTTTTGTATTGTGCTCGATTTGCACTACCTTTGAATAAGGTAGGCTTCATCTCGACAATAAAAACAAACAAGTTTGTTTTGTATTGTGCTCGATTTGCACTACCTTTGTCCCTATGAAAACACGAAGAATGATAACACGTACATTTGCCGCCTCGGCTATATGCGCCGCCATTGCCCTATGGGCTTCTTGCTCAAGCAAGCCACAAAGCAATGACATCATAGCACGCAAGCCGGTGAAGGCTGCACCTAAGCCCACACAGACTATGGGCGACTACTCGCAGAACCGAACTATCAGTTGGCTCGGCTCGGCATACACCTTGTGCGTTGAGCGCAAGGCCGACCACGAACTGCAACTCGCCAAAGACGAGACCGGCACCCAATACTACGACAACCGCATCAAGCTCGTTATAAAGCGCAGCGACGACAGCGAGTTCTTTAACCGCACATTCACCAAAGCCGACTTTGCCGACTATGTGGGCAACGACTATAAGGACGGAGCACTGCTCGGCATTGTGTTCGACCGTGCCGACAGCGACAACCTGTACTTTGCCGCATCGGTTGGATCGCCCGACAAGATGAGCGACAACTATGTGCCGTTGGTCTTGACGATATCCCGTCTGGGTGCCGTGAAGATTAAGCAGGACACCAAGCTCGACACCACGAGCGACGAGGAGGCTGACGAAGAGGTTGAAGAATAGCATACATACAAGGAACGTATGAAATATAAACTGACCATTACTCCGCGCACACTGCACTTCAAACAGCCTGCCGGAACATCACGCGGCGTATACACCACACGCAAGTCGTGGTTTGTCGAGGCTACAAGCGACGACAAGCCGGGCGTCAAGGGCGTTGGCGAATGTGCACCGCTGCCCGACCTTAGCTGTGATGCCCGACCCGAATACGAAACGGCGCTGACACAGCTATGCCGCATGACCGAACTGACCGGAAGCCTTAACCACAACATGCTAAGGCCCTACCCTTCTATCCTCTTCGGCTTGGAGACGGCTTTGCTCGACCTTGAGAGGGGCGGAAGGGGACAGCTGTTCGATACCCCATTCACCCGTGGCGAGGAGGGCATCTGCATCAACGGACTGGTATGGATGGGCAGCTACGACGAGATGCTGCAACGTCTTGAGACCAAGATGAAGGCGGGATACAGATGTGTAAAGCTTAAGATTGGAGCTATCGACTTCGACCGCGAGCTTGACTTGGTGCGCCATATACGAGAGGCTTTCGACGAAAGCAAGATTGAGCTAAGGCTCGACGCCAACGGCGGATTCGCCCCCGACGAGGCAATGAACCGCCTGGAGCAACTTGCCAAATACGGCATCCACTCTATAGAGCAACCCATAAAACAGCACCAATGGGCACGCATGGCGGAGCTTTGCGCTTCGACACCCATACCTATAGCCCTTGACGAGGAGCTTATCGGTGTCAATATGACGTCGATGAAGCAAGACTTGCTCGACCGCATACGTCCGCAATACATCATCCTCAAGCCGTCGCTGCACGGAGGCATGTGCGGCACACGCGAGTGGATTGAGCTGGCAAAGGCACGGGGCATTGGCTCGTGGATGACGAGCGCATTGGAGAGCAACATCGGACTGAACGCCGTGGCACAGCTCGCCGCCGACATCTACGGACCCGACATACAGATGCCGCAAGGTCTCGGCACCGGTCAGCTGTTTGAGGACAACATCCCGATGCCTCTCCAGATAAAGGGCGACAAGCTTTGGAGAATCTGATTCTCCTTAACAAATACCCTCTATTTAATAATTAACTCTTAACAATTAGACAAAATGTTTTCTGGTATAGTAGAAGAAATGGCTACCGTCGTTGCCATCAAAAACGACAAGGAGAATGTTGACTTCACCCTTACATGCTCGTTTACAAGCGAGCTTAAGATAGACCAAAGCGTGGCTCACAATGGTGTGTGCCTTACAGTTGTGTCTATCGAGGGCGACAACTACACCGTAACGGCGATGAAGGAGACCCTCGAACGCTCCAACCTCGGACTGCTAAACGTGGGCGACCGCGTAAACGTGGAACGCTCGATGATAATGAACGGACGTCTTGACGGCCACATCGTACAGGGACACGTAGACGGCACAGCCAAGTGTGTGGATATGCGCGATGCCGACGGCTCTACCTACTACACCTTCGAGTATGCCTTCGACAAGGCTATGGCAGAGCGTGGCTACTTTACCGTAGACAAGGGGTCGGTTACGGTGAACGGTGTATCGCTTACCGTATGCAACCCTACCGAAAACTCGTTCACCGTGGCTATCATTCCTTATACCCACGACAACACCAACTTCTGCAACATCAAGGTGGGCAGCGTGGTGAACATCGAGTTTGATATCTTAGGCAAGTATATAGCACGATTGCAGCAACTTAAGTAGCCAAAGTGTTTGACGCACTTAACATATTTAGCCCCAAAGTGTTTGACGCGTCAAACACTTTGGGCTTTTTTCTTTTATTAAACAAATGTACACAAACACAAAACATTTGTTAATTATTTATACTCTCAATAAACCTTTTGTGCTCTTCTTACATCCAATAGCTATAGAAAGACAAGAGAGAGTATAAGAAATTAGAATCAACGAAACATTAACAAAACACTATTTAATTATGAGAAAGATTGGGCTGACTTGTCTTGCAGGACTTTTCTTGCTGTCAATGTCTACTGAATGTGCGGCACGACAATGGTCGCTGAAGGATTGCATCAACTATGCACTCGCCAACAACATCCAACTACAGAAATCGAAGCTACAGCAATATTCTGCCCTTGAGGATGTCAAGCAGAGTCAGGCAGCACTGCTGCCGTCGCTTAGTCTGTCGACATCGCAGAACCTAAGCTACAACCCGTGGCCCGAGCAAGGCACGGCTATGATTGCGGGCAACAAGGTACAGTCGAAGGTGGACAAGGTATACTATAACGGTTCCTACTCGCTTATGGGCAACTGGACCGTGTGGAACGGCAACAAGAACCACAACACCGTGAAGCTTAACAAGCTTACAGCCGAACAGGCACGTCTCGACTCGGCTACCACTGCCAACAATGTGTTGGAGCAGATAGCACAGCTATACGTGCAGATACTCTATTCTAACGAGGCAATAAGCGTAAGCAAGGAGAGCCTCAACACCAGCAAGACCAACGAGGAACGTGGCAAGACCATGGTTGAGGTGGGCAAGATGAGCCGTGCCGACTTGGCTCAGCTTACGGCTCAACGTGCCCAAGACGAATACAACATTGTGGAGGCAGAGAGCAACTTGCGCAACTATAAGCGCCAGCTTAAACAGCTCTTGCAGATAGCCAACGACGAGGAGTTTGACGTCAGCATCCCACCTACCACCGACCAGATGGCTCTTGAGGATGTTCCGGCTCTCAACGATGTGTACACCGCTTCGCTCCAACAGCGTCCGGAGATAAAGAACGCCATGCTTGGCATAGAGAGCAGCGACCTTAACGTCAAGATTGCAAAGGCTGGCAAGATGCCTACAATAGGCTTGAGCGCTGGCCTGTCTACCAACACC
>USCM01000177.1 GCA_900553155.1 uncultured Prevotella sp.
CTCATAACTATAGAGTCGGGACAGAAGACGTATCGCGAGTTGAGGGGGTATCTTGATGATCTCAAGTCGCGCTTGCGCCGCATCGACGCCATATCCAATCTGCGCACATACGGATTGCAGATGGAGCAGCTTACGGTGTATCTTGACCAGCAAAAGTTGGCGAAGTATGGCATAGGCTCGTTCACCATACTCAATTCGCTTGCCATGCAAGGGTTTACAACCTATAGCGGTTCGGTAGAGGATGGCTCTGCCACAGCCCCTATACACATCAACGATGCGTACAACTCGGAGCTTGATGTGGCAAACCAGATAGTATATTCCACTCCTTCTGGCGACGTAATACGCTTGAAAGACGTGGCACGCATCGTGCGCGAATATCCTCAGATGGACAAGTATATCAAGTCGAACGGCAAGAAGTGTGTGCTGCTTTCGGTGGAGATGAGGCCCGGCAACGACATCGTGAAGATGGGTAGGGATGTGCGCAAGCAGATAGACAGCTTCAAGAAGGAGTTGCCGTCGGAGGTGCGTCTAAGCATCATAACCGACCAGAGCAGGGTGGTGAGCGAGTCGGTGGTCAACTTCCTTCGCGAGTTGCTCATATCGGTTATATCCGTAATCGTTGTTGTGGTGCTGCTAATGCCGCGTCGTGTGGCAGAAGTGTCAGCCATGTCGATACCTATAACCATTTTCACATCTGTGGGCATATTCTATATATTCGGTTTCGAGCTTAACACCGTAACGCTTGCCGCGCTAATCGTAACGCTCGGCATGGTTGTCGACGATTCGGTTGTTATCATCGACAACTATATGGAGAAGCTTGGTCATGGCATGTCGCGCTGGCATGCCTCGATAGCCGCGCCGCGCGAGTTCTTTATGTCGGTGCTGTCTGCCACGCTATCCATAAGTTTGACCTTCTTCCCCTTCCTCTTCACTATGAAGGGCGAGATGGCCGACTTTGTCAAGTCGTTCCCGTGGGCAATGTTCATCATCCTTACGGTGTCGCTTACGGTATCGCTTATACTTACACCTTATCTTCAGTATACCTTTATACACGAGGGCATAAAGGAGAACAACAAAGCCAACCGCCGCCGCACACCACTCGACTATCTGCAAGCCGGATATACGTGGCTGCTTACAAGGTGCTTCCGCCATCCACGGCTTACGCTTGTTGCCGGATTGGGTGTCGTGGTGATAGGAGTGTGCCTGTTCTCGAAGGTTCCGCAGCGTATGATGCCGCTTGAGGAGCGCGACCAGTTTGCCGTGGAGATATTTATGCCCAACGGCACTACCGCCCAGCGCACAGCCCAGGTGGCAGATTCGTTGGAGCATATACTAAAGCGCGACAGTAGGGTTACGGCTGTAACGTCGTTCATCGGACAGGGCTCGCCACGCTTCAACGTAACGTATGCTCCGCAGATTGGAGGTACCAACTTTGCCCAATTCATAGTAAATACGGTGGACAATGAGTCGGCTGCCGAGGTGCTCGACGAGTATGCCGACCGCTATGCCCAGTACTTCCCTGATGCTTATGTGCGCTTCAAGCAGATGGACTATAACAATGCCGCCTATCCAGTGGAGATACGTATAAGTGGCGACAGCCTTAACGTCTTGCGGCAGGCTGCCGACAAGGTGGTTGCCTGTATGCGCCAAACAGAGGGCTTGCAGCTTGTAAGGACCAACTTTGAGGAACCTCAACCAGGTGTAAGCATTACGCTAAACGAAGCGGAATCGAACCGACTCGGCATCAACAAGGCGCTGCTTACAGCCTGTCTTGCTGTGCATTATGGTCCCGGTGTACCCGTTACATCGTTGTGGGAGGGCGATTATCCAGTAGGCGTAGTGCTTAAAACCGACCATAAGGACAGCACCCAATTCACCAATCTTGGCAACGAATACATACCTGTTATGGGTGGAACAACGTCGGTTCCGTTACGCCAGTTTGCCACTGTAAAGCCCGACTTTACCGACGGTTGCATAGTGCGCCGCAATGGGGTGCGCACCATTTCGGTAGTGGCAGAGCCTATGCGTGGCTACAATGCCGACAAGCTTGCCAAGCAAGTGGAGGCAAGTGTGGCTAAGCTTGAGTTGCCAAAGGATGTCGAGGTGCACACAGGCGGAATGTTGGAGAAGGACACTGAGACGTTGCCTCAGGTATCGACGGGTGTGTTGATAGCCGTGTTCATCATCTTCTTTATATTGCTGTTCCACTTCAAGCGCATATCCCTTGCCCTTGTCAATCTGTCGTCGATGTCGCTCTGTGTGTTCGGCGCCGCCGTCGGATTGCTCGTTACAGGCTATGATATGTCGATAACGGGCATCTTGGGAGTAGTAAGCTTGATGGGTATCTTGGTGCGTAACGGCATCATTATGCTCGATTATGCCGAGGAGTTGCGCCGCGACAAAGGCTTGTCGGTACGAGAGGCTGCCTTCCAGGCGGGCGAGCGCCGTATGCGTCCGATATTCCTTACATCGGCTGCGGCATCGGTTGGCGTACTGCCAATGATGCTTGAGAACAACACGTTGTGGTCGCCAATGGCAGCCGTGGTGTTCTTTGGCACGCTCATCTCCATGGTGCTTATTGCCACGGTGCTGCCTGTGCTGTATGCAGTGGTGTTTGACAAGAGTAAGCAGAGCAAATAACTTTTTATGCTTTTATATAACGGAATATAGCCGTTTGCGCCACTCCTCTTGCCGCAAGATACACAAGGAAGGCGAGCCACAGGGCATGGTTGTGCAGTTGTGGGCGCAACAGGATGTAGACGATGAAGAAGAGTAAGGCTGATACAGCCGACGACAAGAGCATGCCGCGTGTGGAGGTGGTGCCAATAAACACTCCATCCCACACGAAGGCAGCCATTCCGCATAGCGGTATTAGCACAGCCCAAGGCAGATAAGTGGCAGAGGCAGATATAACCTCGGCATCGTTGGTGAGCAGCGACAGGAAGGCAGAGCCGCCAACGGCATATACCAATGTGTAGATTAAGGATAGAGCTATGCCCCAACCAAACAGTCGGCGTAGCGTATTGTGAAACTCCTGCCGGTTGCCGGCACCGTACAATCTGCCGCAAAGAGCCTCTCCCGCGTAGGCAAAACCATCCATAACGTAAGAGAAAAGCGTGAAGAGCTGCATCAGTAGGGTGTTGACGGCAAGCACGATGGTACCCTCAGTAGCTCCGGCAGAGAGGAAGTAGAAGTTGACCGACACTATGAACAGGGTGCGCAAGAAGATGTCGCGGTTCACAGTGAAGAAGCGTTGCATGGCTGCGCCGTCTATAATATCGTTCCAACGAATTCGATGGAACAACCGTTTGGCGTATGTATTGGTCCACAACAATAGCGACACAACGATAGCAGCCCATTGTGCTGTGAGTGTGCCGAGAGCCACACCCTCAATGTTCATGCCCATACCATAGACAAAGATGAGGCTCGCCACGATGTTCACCACGTTTTGCAGGATGCTTATCATCATAGGCAGGCGGGTGTTCTGCATGCCGATGTACCACCCCGTAAGGCTGTAAAGGCATAGCATAGCCGGCGCGCCCCAAATGCAGATACTGAAGTAGGTGCGTGCCGCCAAAGCCGTATGGTTATCCGGATTGATAAATGCCAATGCTGCATTGCAGATAGGAGTCTGCAATAGGATAATGATAAAAGCTATGCCCAACGCAACGGCGATAGAGCGGGCCAATAACGAAGCCACGCTATCGAGGTTGCGTTGACCATAAGCTTGCGATGTCATACCGCTCGTACCCATACGCAGAAAGCCGAATATCCAGTAGATAACATTGAATATCATACTGCCCACAGCCACGGCACCTATATACACTGCCGAACCTAAATGGCCCGAAATGGCAGTGTCGACAAGGCCCAACAGAGGCACGGTGATATTGCTTACGATGGACGGAAGGGCAATCTTGAGTATCTTGCGGTCGGTAGATTTCATCATTGTATAGCCTTATGCTTGTTTTGTTTTAAGGCTACTTAATCTTGTCGAATCCCTCGCCGAACACGCCGTGGCAGAATGTCTGCGACACAAGAGCGTCCGGGTCGATATTGTAAATAAGGTTGAACACATCCTGCGACTCGTATTTGCGGGTAAGCACGATGAGCATTGTAACATCGTTCTGGCTATACCATCCCTTGCCTTCCACTACCGTAACGCCACGATGCACACGGTGGTTGATATAGTCGGCTATCTCCTTATACTTCTTTGATATGATAAGAAACTGCACCGTCTGGCGCGATCCGTTTACTATGTAGTCGCAGGTTATGGTAGCCGTGATGGTGAAGACGATACCGTATATGATAGTCTCCATGCTG
>USCM01000178.1 GCA_900553155.1 uncultured Prevotella sp.
ATTTAGTTATTTAATCTCGCTTTCAGAGGGCCTGGTACAACACATTATTTTGGTTATATCTACTCCTATTGTTATTTGCAAATTTAGATAAAAGAATTGGGTTAAGCAAATAAACGTTGAGGTAAATTGTTTTCATTTAAGCCAATCGCCCACAACCTCGGCATACGCCCCGATACATCCGTAGCCTCCATGCACATTGGTATATGTAGCGATAGAAGTCGCTCTCCCAGTCGCTTAAGTCATTTAGATGAGGGATAGACAACAAACAGAGTAGTTAGAATGAGAAACAGATAGCTGTATGTTTTCATTTTCGCTCAATCTTTATGCCCAACGTTGTTTCGAGCACCTCTATTGCATCCTCCACCTTCGATGCTTCTATTTCTCCAGTAACACTCTTTGTGGTGTCGCTTGCATAGAGATTGATGTTATAGTGTCGCGACAATTCGCCAAGCACCTGGTTTATAGGTGTGTGGTCAAATCTGAAAACGTCTGTAGTGTCGCTTTCCTCATAATCCTCTATCACATAAGCTGTATCTACAGGTATAGGCTTTAATATAGGCTTTTGTGGCAACATATAGTTGTGATAGCCTATTATTCCGGCAGCTACGGCAATGCCTACCGCCAATATTATAGATGCGGCAACGGCTATCTTGGGCTTATAGTGTTTTACAACAAAACGCAGTTCATCGTCATTTATATTGTTCATAATTCTTACCTTATTATATATATGTGTTTCGTGCTCCTTAATGTTACAATTGTAACAACAGTAGGTATATCGCCTTGGCCCGTCCACGCAATGTGGCGTAAGCCTTGTGCATGTGTGCCTCAACCGTCTTTATGCTTATGCCGAGTGTTGATGCAATGTCGCTGTTGCGTTTGCCGTCGCGCTTGCTCATAAGGAATACGCGGCGGCACATAGTGGGCAGACTGTCTATTTCTGCCCACAGGCGTGCTTCGCGTTCGCTTTGTTCTTGCAGGTCGGTATCGTCTGCGGGCAGGTTGGCAAGCGATATGTCTGTGTATGTAGCATTGTGGTAGGGGTTGCTCCAAACTTATGCGCCGCTCAATGCTATGCAGAGCGATATCATACCTATATAAATATGGCCGCAAAGATACAAAAGTAGTGGGTATTAATAATAAAATTATGAGAAAATTAGAGAAATAACCCTTATTCTGCCTTTATGTGCGAGAAAATAAGTAAGTTTGCACCATAATTTCAATATACCGGAATAATGACTTACACTATCGAAAAAGTTACAACTCTTATAGGTTCCCACCGGTTCGGCACAGCCGACGCCAACATTGGGTTCCTGCTTACCGACAGCCGCTCTCTCTGCTTTGCCGAGGAGACATTGTTCTTCGCCTTGAAGTCGGGACGTGGTGACGGTCATAACTATATTTCCGACCTCTACCGCCGTGGTGTGCGCAACTTTGTGGTGGAGGATGTACCTGCCGACTATGCAACCGCATATGCCGACGCCAACTTCCTTAAGGTGGAGAACTCGCTTGTTGCACTACAGCGACTTGCCGAGCGACACCGCGACGAGTACGACATTCCGGTTGTTGGCATAACCGGCTCCAACGGCAAGACCATTGTCAAGGAGTGGCTCTACCAGCTGTTGTCGCCAGAGATGAACGTTACGCGGTCGCCACGCAGCTACAACTCGCAGATTGGTGTACCCCTCTCGGTATGGCTCCTTAACGAGCAGAGCGAGGTGGGCGTGTTTGAGGCTGGCATCAGCGAGCCGGGAGAGATGCTTGCGCTGCGCGACATAATACAGCCTACCATTGCCGTGCTTACTTTCATCGGCGACGCCCATCAGAAGAACTTTGCATCGCTCGAGGAGAAATGCCGCGAGAAGATTATACTGTTCCACGATGCGAAGACCATTGTCTACTGCAAGGACGACACCTTGGTGGACGATGTTGTGAAGAGCTTCGACTATAAGGGCGACAACCTGTCGTGGTCGATGAAGGACCCAGAGGCTGCGCTGTATGTAAAGCAGGTGGACAAGAACGGGCTTACATCTACCGTACATTATATTTTCAAGGGCGAGGAGGGCGAATACGAGCTGCCATTTATCGACGAGGCTTCTGTGCGCAATTCGGCAACTACGGCTGTCGTGGCATTGCACCTCGGACTGTCGAAGGAGCTTCTTGCCGAACGCATGAAGAACCTTGAGCCTGTGGCTATGCGCCTTGAGGTGAAGGAGGGTCAGCACGGATGCACGCTTATAAACGACTCGTACAACTCGGACATCAACTCGCTTGATATTGCTCTCGACTTTATGAGTCGCCGACCCGACCACAAGGGATTGGGCCGCACGCTTATCCTGAGCGACATCTACCAGACGGGCGAGCCTTTGGAGCAGCTTTACACAGGCGTTTCCAACCTCTCGCTAAAGCGTGGGGTGAACAAGATTATAGGCATCGGTCCGCAGATTATGGCTCATGCCGACTTGATAAAGGTGCCAGAGAAGTTCTTCTTTCACGACGTCACGTCTTTTATACACAGCACGGTGTTTGAGAATTTGAGAGACGAGGTTATCCTTATCAAGGGTGCACGACGTTTCGGTTTCGACAACATAACAGAGCTGCTGGTCAAGAAGGTGCACGAGACGATACTTGAGGTGAACCTCTCAAACGTGGTGAAGAACCTCAACTTCTACCGCTCGTTTATGAAGCCCGAGACCAAACTGGTGTGCATGATTAAGGCTGATGCCTACGGAGCCGGTGCCGTGGAGATAGCCAAGACGCTGCAAGACCACCGTGTGGACTATCTTGCCGTGGCTGTGGCTGACGAGGGTGTAACCCTAAGAAAGAACGGCATAACATCCAACATAATGATTATGAACCCGGAGATGTCGGCTTTCAAGACTATGTTCGACTACGACTTGGAGCCGGAGGTCTACTCCTTCCGCCTGCTCGACGCTCTTGTGCGCGAGGCTCAGAAGAACGGTATAAGCAACTTCCCCGTACACATCAAGCTCGACACGGGTATGCACCGCCTCGGTTTCGACCCGCTTAAGGATATGCCGGAGCTGATAGACCGACTGCAACATCAATCGGCTGTAATACCGCGTTCGGTGTTCTCACACTTTGTTGGCAGCGACAGCGATTCGTTCGACGAGTTCTCGGCACATCAGTTCGAGCTATTTGACAATGGCAGCAAGCAGCTGTGTGCTGCCTTCCCGCACAAGATATTGCGACATATCGACAATTCGGCTGGCATTGAGCACTTCCCGGAGCGACAGCTCGACATGTGCCGACTGGGATTGGGACTGTACGGATACGACTCTCGCGACAACTCGATGATAAACAACGTGACGACGCTGAAGACCACAATACTGCAGATTCACGACATTCCTGCCAACGAGACCATCGGCTACAGCCGCCGTGGAACGCTGACACGCGACTCGCGCATTGCCGCCATACCTATAGGATATGCCGACGGACTGAACCGACATCTCGGCAACCGCCATTGCTACTGCCTTGTAAACGGCAAAAAGGCCGAATACGTGGGCAATATATGTATGGACGTTGCGATGATTGACGTTACGGACATCGACTGCAAAGAGGGCGACCAGGTGATTCTCTTCGGTGAGGAATTGCCCGTTACGGTGCTGTCGGATGCTATCGACACCATACCCTATGAGGTGCTTACCGGTATAAGCAACCGTGTAAAGAGGGTTTATTATCAAGACTAAAGGAAGACTGACAATTACCAAATAGAATGACGCGCCAAACGTTTTTGTATCCAAACGTTTGGCGCGTCTCTCTTTTTATTCTACCCAAAATATATACCCTAAGCTAACCACGCTTATACATATCCACAACATTACGCCTTGAAGCAACGGCTTCAGTCCAACGCTGCGCAGTGTCTCGCGTGTTAGCGATGCACCGATGAAGAAGAGCGAGAGGGTGATGAGATGCTTGGCAAGCTTGTTCACGGCTCCGCTAAAACAGCTGCCTATGCCGGCTGCCGTGTCGCCAATGAGCGAGGCATTGCTCAAGATGTAAGTGTTGAAGAGTATAGCCACGATGAACCACACGATAAAGCGCGGCACACACTTGTACCAAGGTTTTGAGCCGCCCTCGGCAGATGCCGCCAACGACTTGCGGAAGAAGAAGGGGGTAACCAATGCCAAGACCACAATCCATAAGGCACGGGTAAGCTTTATGGTTGTTGCTACCTCAAGGGCGCTTACACCCTGCGACGCTACAAGCTCGGGGTGCATCTGGTCGTAAGCGGCACCAGCACCCACAACAGACGAGGTGTCGTGTATGGCTATAGCAGCCCACATACCAAACTGCTTCA
>USCM01000179.1 GCA_900553155.1 uncultured Prevotella sp.
TGGGTGGAAGGTGGGACTCGAACCCACGACATTCAGAACCACAATCTGACGCTCTAACCAACTGAACTACGGCCACCATGATTAGTCTTGCTTTACTTGAAGATTTCATTACTTCTTTAAAGCGAGTGCAAAGGTAACACATTTTGTTTAAACCTCCAAATGTTTTGGCAAGTTTTTTCTAAAAAAGTAACAAATAGCTTATTTAATTCTTTTTCAACATTAATCTTCACTTCCATACTACTCCTCTTCACGAAGTCTTCTCAAGAATTCCCTTGCGTCCATCGGCTTTGTCCCATTCTTCTTATGCTCCTCCATTTGGTCGAGGGCACGATTAAGGCTTTCAGAGACGTATGCCTCCTGTTCTGCTTGCGTCATATAGACTTCTTGATAACTTTTTGCTGGCTTCGAAATAGTATTTGATAGTTTATCGGCATAATCCTTTATCTTGGCGACAAACTCGTCAAGTGTATATTTGCCTGTAGTGGCTACTTGTAATTGAATGTTAATAGTTTCCATCTTTATCCCTTCTTTCTACATTGCGTACGCAAAGCTAATAGTATTTATTTAAAGTTCCAAATGTTTAGCTTAGATTTTTCTAATTTACGTAAGATAAACCATAACGGCAAAAGGTTTGACGGATGACACTACGAGATCTTGGCCTTGTAACGTCATCCGTCAAACCTTTTGTTGTCCTTCCGGGGCTATAGCCTAAAGGAGGATATACGGTATGTTTTGCCTAACCTTTAGTTGGCTGGCTGAGCAGGAGCCTGCTGTGCCGGAGCTTGAGCAGCGCCATTGGCAGCTGGTGCAGCCTGCTTGGCACCTGTAGCCGGAGTCTGCTGGCTTGCGCCGAAACCAGGAGTTGTGTTAGGATTAGTTGTCTGTGTCTCTGTAGCAGTCTTCTCCATAACGCTCGACTCGGTTGATGATACCGGAGCGAAGTGGGCGCAAACGATGCTGAAAACTACAAGTGAGGCAGCGAGACCCCATGTTGCCTTCTCTACGAAGTCGGTAGTCTTGCGTACACCCATAATGGCGTTTGATGATGAGAAGTTGGATGCCAAACCGCCACCCTTTGACTCTTGGATAAGCACGATGCCAATCATAAGCAGCGAAGCTATCACAATGAAAATTACGAATAAGATGTAAATCATTTCTATACTAATTATTTATTGTTTATTGTTAATTATTTTGCTTGTTGCACACAACCCGTGGGTTATGTTTTGTGTCTATCTTATTGCTTGACAACCTTCTCGTTGGCTATCAACTTCTTTAAGAATCGAATTTGATCTGCAAAGTAAGCATTTTTTTTTGGATAATTCAAATTTAATCGTTGAATTATTTCAAGAGCCTTTGAATATCTACCTTGTTTTATATATATTTTTGCCAAAGTCTCCGTAAAATAGCTTTCTTCGCCCTCTGCGGGTGTCTCTGCAGGTGTCTCCATCTCTGGCTTGTATGTTGGTTGCTCCTGCAGCTGTATCTTTGCGCCATCCTTGTTAAGGAAGTCGTCTATCAGGTTCTGCCCCTTAAGCTGCGGGGTTTGGTCGGCTTCCTTCTGCTCTTCGTCGCTCTCGGTCTTCAGTAGATACGCCACATAGTCGACAGCGGCGTCGGCAGGGGTTGGCTTAACCTTGCGCTCGCCATCGCCATCGGCAGGCTCGGGGTTAGAGTCGAGGAAGTTGTCGATGATGGAAATGGTGCGGTTGGCGTCCACCTCCTTCTTTCGTCTTGCAGCCTCAGCTGCCTCCTCTGCAGCCTTTTCTGCCACGGTCTTTATCTTATAGCGCGCTCCCTCAACCAGGTCGAAGAGCAACCGGCGGTCGGAAACATACAATGCCGCGCGGCGCAGCTCGTCGTCGAAGGCCGTGTCGTGCAGCAGATACATATTCTTAAGCATCAGCAGACGCGCCGTCTGATAGTAGGGATAGAGCGCAACGAGGCTTCGGAGCTCGTACAACGTCTCCTTGTTCATTAGCTCGGGCTGATTTATGAGTCGCACTAAATCCACGTCTTAAGATGTTTAAAGGTTTAATGTCTAATCGTTATTGTTAAATGTTTGATGTCCGCCGGCTTGCCTGTGGCGCCGCTTATTACCAGTTGGCAACGGTTGCGTTGAATATCTGGTCGGCAAGGTCCTTCACCATCTGCGCTACAAGCTCCTCCTGCACGGATGCAAGGCTCTGCGTTGTCTCGTACGACTTGTTGGCTGTAAACTGTCGCTCGAAGTCTTCGCTGTGGTTGACGTTGTTGGTGAATCGGACGTTGACGGTTATAGCCAACTCTGTCTGTGCCGAGCGTCCGTCGGCTGCCACCGACTTGTTGCGCTGTGTGTACTGGGTTATCTCGCCCTCTATCTTGAGGTCGCCGCCACGCTTAACCTGTATCAGCTTGGTGTGGTTGGCAAACTGGTCCTTAAGCTGATTGTTGAACATCGGGCCCATCGGACCCCACACATAGCTCGAGCGTATAGGGAAGTCGGCTATCTGTATGGTCTTGGTCTTGGTGTAGTCGATGCTCGCACCATTAAACTTATAGCCCTTGAAGGCGCACGACACAGCCGTAAGACCCACGACGAGCACAAGTGCTATATATATATAATGTGTAAGATGATGTATTCGTTTCATTCTTTAATGGTTTGTAGGGTTGCAGCGTGCTATTTTTCAAGCCCATACTGCTTGATGCGTCGGTACAGCGTGCGGTCGGAGATGCCAAGCTCCTGTGCCGCCTTCTTGCGGTTGCCGTTGTTGCGCTCGAGCGCCATCTCTACCGCCTGTCGTCCTATGTCGCTAAGGTTAAGGCTTTCGCCCTCGCCCATGCTTATGCTTTCGGTATCGTTTATCTCTTCTGCCTCTGCCTCCTGGTAGGGGTCGAAGTGTGGATTGGCACCATTGTTGTAGGGACGGGCGGCATGCGGGTAGGGCTGTATGGCGTGTGCCGCATCGGTGTCTATATGTGTGTCGGGCGCCGAAAGCGAGGCCAACTGACGGCTTGCCGCAAACGAGTCGATTGCGCGGTTGTCGTCTATCTGCTTGCGGAGCGACGTTACCTCGTGGCGCAGCTCGCTAACGTTGCCACGCAGCTCGTACAATATCTTGTACAGTATCTCTCGCTCGCTCTCGTACGAGTGGGCGCCGGGGGTAGCTGTGGTGGTAAGCTCGGTGCTCTCCTGCCCGTTGGGTATAAACTTGCTTAGCATCTCGGCGTTGATCTCTCGCTGCTGGCTCAGCACCGACATCTGCTCGGTGATGTTCTTGAGCTGTCGCACATTGCCAGGCCACTTATACTTCAGCATAAGCGCCTTGGCGTCGTCTGTAAGCGTGATGCGTGGTATGCGATACTTCTCTGCCATCTGCATCGTGAAGAGGCGGAAGAGCAAGAGGATGTCCTCGCCGCGGTCGCGCAATGGCGGCATCTGTACTGGTATGGTGTTTAGGCGGTAATAGAGGTCCTCGCGGAAGCGCCCCTCGGTTATGGCCTTGTGCATGTTGACGTTGGTGGCGGCAACGATGCGCACGTCGGTCTTCATAACCTTCTGTCCTCCCACACGTATATACTCGCCCGTCTCGAGCACACGCAGCAGTCGCGCCTGTGTGGCTATAGGCAGCTCGCCCACCTCGTCGAGGAAGATAGTGCCCTTGTTGGCTGTGCCAAAGTAGCCCTCGCTCTCGCCTATCGCTCCGGTGAAGGAGCCTTTCTCGTGTCCGAAGAGCTCGCTGTCGATGGTGCCTTCGGGTATAGAACCGCAGTTTATTGCAAAGTATTTCTCGCGTTTGCGTGGCGAATTGTCGTGTATGAGTCGAGGAATTATCTCCTTTCCCACTCCACTCTCGCCCATAATGAGCACACTAAGATCGGTCGGCGCCACCTGCAAGGCAACGTCGAGAGCATGGTTCAAAGCATCGCAGTTGCCCACAATGTTGTACCGCTGTTTTATTCTTTGAAGTTCAGAAGTGTCCATTTGGTAGCAAAATTACACATAATTATTGAGAAAAGGGCTATTAAACCTCACTTTTTCCTGTAAAGAAGTTAAATTATATTGACTGGGAGGAAAGGGTATCTGAGTATGGGGGATTTGGCTATATGGTTTTAAAACACAAGAAATCAAACAACAAGTTTTGAGTTATCAATTATAATACTTATATTTGCAAACAAAAATAATGAACAAAGAAGACAAGAGTATAGCCCTCTTCGTTGCTTTCTGCATTGAAGAATATGGGGCAGCTAAAAAAATGAGCGGAGAACAAGTGCTTGACCTGTTCTCCCAATACGGCGTAATAGAATATCTTAGCAAATGCTTTGAGCC
>USCM01000180.1 GCA_900553155.1 uncultured Prevotella sp.
TAGGCATATTGATATCGAACGAGCGTGTGCCTGCCACAAGATGTGCCAAGCGTATACCCTGCTTCTTCGTAACGATAGCGGCAGCCATTGTAGACGCAAGGTCGTCCACCACAATTACGGTATCTGTCTTGTGTTCTTGCAGATAACGCTCGAATGTCGACATCACCAGTCCTGTCAGCTCGTTAAGGTTCTCACAGTCTACGCCAAGATAGACATCAGGGCGCGACATCTGCAAGTCGTCAAACAATGATGCCTCAAGTGTAGGATCGTCTTCACGTCCTGCATACACAAGGCTGTGATCTACTCCAGCTGCATCCATTGCACGAAGAATGGGAGCCACCTTTATAAAGTTGGGACGTGCACCAACAAAAATACAAATGTTCATAATAGTATAAAAATTATTTTTTGCCATTTCAGATTTTTCACTTATCTTAGTGTTGCAAAACAAACAAGAGAATCTGACAATAGACATGGCAAAAATACAAATTAAATCTGAGAATCTCACTCCTTTGGAAGGATTATTTTCGGGTCATGGAGCAATTTGACTCCACATTGTCATCTGTAATCGACTCAACCCTCGGTCTAAGGTGCAGATTTAACTTTATTTTGGAATAAAAAATGGCTCTAAAGTTTGTGTAACTCACAGAAAATGAGTATCTTTATAATCGTCAAAGAATAAAGACATTATTTAATTTTCTAAATTTTCGGAGGAACGATTATGACTAAGACAAGAGAAATCTACCGTTGCACGATATGTGGCAACGTGGTAGAGGTAGTGAATCCTGGAGCCATGCTCAGTTGCTGCGGTCAGCCCATGAAACTGATGAAGGAGAACACCACGGATGCGGCAAAGGAGAAGCATGTGCCCGTTATAGAACCGATCGAGGGCGGCTATCGTGTAAAGGTGGGAAGCGTAGAGCATCCGATGCTCCCAGAGCATTATATCCAATGGATAGAATTGCTCACTCCTACCGATGTACTTCGCCATGAGCTAAAGCCAGGCGAGAAGCCAGAGGTAATCTTCCTAACAGAAGCCAAAGAGGTATCAGCTCGCGAGTATTGCAACCTGCATGGGTTGTGGAAAGGAGATGCCAACACATAAGCTTTGAATAAGGCATAAATGGCTCACTCTTCTTGAAGTCGTAGTTGGCGAGCGAATTGATTTTCTTAGGATAGGTATAAGGCATCTTGCCACTGAAATAAGGTGTTAGCTCCCCTCCCTATGGGGAGGGGGCCAGGGGTGTGGCTTCTGTTTTCTTACTCTTTCTCCTTAAACAGCTCCTTAATGCCTCCCAAGCTACCCAGCATATTTGTAGCCTCGAACGGCAGGAATACGGTCTTGGTCTTGTCGCCCTCGGCAAGCTGCTGCATCATCTGGATATACTTCTGTGCAAGCAGGTAGTTGGCAGGGTTGGTGCTCTTGCCTACAGCCTCCGTTATCTTCTCGATGGCGATAGCCTCTGCCTCCGCCTTGCGTATACGGGCCTGAGCCTCACCCTCGGCATGCAGAATCTCCTGCTGCTTGGCAGCCTCGGCACGGTTGATGGTAGAAGTCTTCTCACCTTCCGACTTAAGAATTTCAGCCTGCTTCTGTCCCTCACTGGTAAGGATAGTGGCACGCTTGTTGCGCTCTGCCTGCATCTGCTTCTCCATTGCCTGAAGCACGCTTGATGGCGGGATGATATCCTGAAGCTCTACACGGTTTACCTTGATACCCCACTTGTTGGTAGCGTCGTCGAGCACGGCACGCAGCTTGGTATTGATTGTGTCGCGCGAGGTAAGGGTTTGGTCAAGCTCCATCTCGCCGATGATGTTACGCAGAGTGGTCTGTGTAAGCTTCTCTATAGCGTTAGGCAAGTTGTTGATTTCGTATACCGCCTTGAACGGGTCTACAATCTGGAAGTAGAGCAATGCATTTATCTGCATTTGGATGTTATCTTTGGTGATAACGTTCTGTTTATCAAAGTCGTACACCTGTTCGCGCAAGTCAATTACATTAGAATAAGCATAGCGTCCACGGTTCATTGTAACGATAACTTTTGCACGGTCGATAAACGGGATAATGATATTTATACCTGGGCTAAGCGTGGCATAATACTTGCCGAGACGCTCTACTATCTTTGTCTCACTTTGCGGGATGATAACTACTGCCATCTTAACAAATACGATGGCAAGCACTACAAGTGCAATAAGAAATACTGTCATAAACTCCATAGTTGTAATGTTTTAGTTGTTAATAATTTGTGTTTAGATATTCTCTGGTTCTACTTTTACGATTATGCTGTCCATACCTACGATGCGCACCTTTACGCCAACGGGCAAATCCTCAGCCCAATCGGTCTGCGCCTTCCAGTCGTCGCCGTCAAGCTTAACACGTCCATAGCCGCCTGCCTTAACCGTCTCCGACACCTCGCCCACTCTGCCAATAATGGCTTGGGCGTTGCTTAGACGCTCGTCGCTGCCACGGTGCATCAGCGCCACGAGATGCGGTCGCAGAAAGAAGATCGACAGCACACTGAACACTGCAAACACAATAACCTGTGCCCACAGCGGCACCGCAAAGAGCGTTGCTACCAATGCCACCAAAGCGCCCACACCGAAACAGGTGATATAAAAGTCGCCCGACGACATCTCCATAATGAGGCAGACCATTGCCACTACAGCCCATATAGTCCACCAATGTTGCATAATATATTCCATCATATTATCTAAGGTTTTAAGAGTTATATAGATTAAAAGTATTTACATCTTTGTCATGTGATAGCCCAAAGCCTTCAGCTCTACGGCTATGCCCATGAGATACAGCTGATGAAGAGCCGCAACAAAGGCACGGTAGGCATTGGCTGTACCCTCTTCAAGGTGCAAGTGGCATATCTTGCTGTATGTGCGCGAAGCCGACTCAGCCACAACGTCGTTCACCTTGGCACGTGCCTCGGCGTCAAGACACAACACGCTGTCGAGTATATAGTCGTCCATGTGGTCGAAGTCGATGCGGTCGCGCAGGTATACATATAGGTCGGGCACCTTCGAGTAGGTCTCCCACTCCACGTCCCAGTATTTAGCCACCGCCATACCAAGGAACATTATCCAGCCGAGCGCCACCGACGGATAACCTGTGTTGTACTCGCGTATGCCGTCAGCCACATAGCTCTGCCCCAACTGCGGCCAAAGCTGCTCAAGGTCGGGTGCCTCTGGCAAGCGCTCGGCAACCATATCGGTCGAACGGAGGTACATGTAAAGGTCGTCGTGAAAGAGTTTTTCAAAATCGGTTGTATTGTTGTCGTTCATCGTTTGTTCGAGTTTGTTTAATTATTGGTTTTTAATATTAGATACCACAACCGGCACCACTTCCGTTTCGTCCGGCCAATGCGGCAGATAAAGCAGCGGATGCTCATTGCCTCCAAGGAAGCTCCAGTCCACGCTTCGCACAAAGTCGAAGTCGGGTCGTCCGAAGTCGAACGAGCGCCCATAGAGCATTATCGCTCCACGCCTCTCGTCTATCTTCCACAGTCCTCCACCATACGGACAGCGTTCGCCTTTGTCAAGCAGATATCTGTGCAGATAGACGTTGCCAAACTTCAGCACCCCATCCTGGTTTATTATGAATTTCTGATACATTACGTTCCTGATATAGTTTACAAACAGCGACATTGCTGCATATCTGATGTAAAGATACATAAAAAGCACGAAAGACGAAAGCTTTTAAGCAGTTGTTATAAAAAAATGTTTTATAAAAAAATCCCTCACTAATCACTTTTTGTATATTTATTTCACTTCTAATATATTGAATATCATATAATTATATCTTTTCGTTAAACTATTTATACCGCCCAACCTATCATTCATCTAACACTGAATTATCACTCGCACAATGCGGCTTGCATCCGCACCGCCCACAATTCTACAATTAACGACATCGCAACTAAGGCTTAATTAGCCTGTCACTAAGCCTTAATTGGCTGGTCATTAGGCCTTAATTGGTTGGTCATTAAGGCTTCCTTGGTTGGTCACTAAGCCTATGTGTGACACCTCAGTGTTAGATGTATGACAGATAGCACCGTTTCCACGCCACCTAACACTCCTGCATCTCATTATCTATCAATACCTTACAGCAACGCAAGGGCTAAAAAGTGATAGAATGAGAGGTTAAAAAATAAAAACACTTATATTAAATAAAACTGCGTTTTAGCCTTGTTTTAAGAATAATGTTGTAATTTTACATACTTAAACACAAGATAACAAGCGTATGGATTCATTATTTCTACTTCAGTTT
>USCM01000181.1 GCA_900553155.1 uncultured Prevotella sp.
TTTCGCGTGTTGTCTTCACCTTTAACTATAAGAAGCACTCGCGCTACTCTATCGCATTGTTCGGCGGTATCGCCTTTACCTCACTCGCCTACTTCATCTTCTTGAAGGGCATCTGTAAGAGCCACTATCTTGACGACAGCATCAGAGATTGGGTACAGGCCAACACTGGTATGTTGCTGGTTTACACATTCATAGGTTCGTCTATCTTGATGGAGGTGTTCCATCTGCTGCGAATCAACGTGTTCAAGTTTGTTGTGCTTATGGGTACCTTCGGCTTGGCTATGGCGTTTGGTGTGCCTCTTGCCGGACTCGACTCTTACAACGACTTTATGGCTAACGCCAATGGCGCTACCGACACTACATTCTTCATGGACTCACTTAAGGAGTCGGCACAAACTCCTCCATTCTACCTCTTCGGCGCCGGTGTCGTGATGATTATAGCAATGGCTACATCAAAGAAGGCACGCAACGTTATCAAGACAAGTGTGGACCTTAGCCGTCAGGACGAGGGCGACGAGATGTTCGGAACAAGCCGTGCTGCACGCAGCATCGTTCGCGTGACACAGGACACCAACAGCTGGATAATGCAATACATGCCTGGATGTATAAAGAGATGGATTGACAGCCGCTTCAACAAGCAGGAGGTTGAGCTTGAAGACGGCGCCGCGTTCGACGTTGTTCGTGCTGCCGTAAACCTTGTACTTGCATCTATGCTTATCACTATCGGTACCAACTTCAAGTTGCCTCTGTCTACAACATACGTAACATTTATGGTGGCTATGGGTTCGTCTTTGGCAGATAGAGCTTGGAGCCGTGAGAGCGCAGTGTTCAGAGTAACTGGTGTTATCAGCGTTATCGGTGGCTGGTTTATTACAGCTGCCGTGGCTTTCGGTGCCTGTGCAGTTGTCTGCCTCATTATGTTCTATGGTGGTATAGTAGCCAAGATTCTTTTCATAGGATTGGTTATATTCCTTCTTATACGCAGCAACCGCCAGTATGCCAAGAAGGAGAAGGAGGCAGACAAGAGCAATGTGTTCCGCCTCATGATGAGCACACACGACCCGGAGATTGTATGGGATTTGCTCTCAAAGCACGTGGCGCGCACCCAGAGCTTCACAGCAAGATTTGCCATCAACGAGTTCAACAACATATTGGACGGACTTGAGAACGAGCGTCCAAGAGTATTGCGCAAGGTTGCCAAGGAACTTTCAAAAGAAAAGGATATGCTCAAAATCTTTAGACGTCAGGAGTTGCTTGCCTTGAAGCGAGTACCTGTCGACATCGCAATAGAGCGCAACACTTGGTTCCATCTTGGTATAAACTCTTCTGAACAGTACATATATTGCTTGCGCAGAATACTCGACCCGGTTAAGGAACATGTCGACAACAACTTCAACCCGCTGCCACAAACATACATCGACGAATTCAGACCAATACGTGCCAACATCAACGACCTCATGCAGCAAACAGAGGCACAGATTTCGACCGGCAGATTTGAGCACTACCGCGAGACTCTCGCAATGGCAGACGAGTGCAAAGACGAGTTGTCGGTTGTTAGAAAGCGCCACATCGACCGAATTCAGCAGGCCAAGGGCAACAACAACTTGCAGGTGTCACTGGTATACCTCAATCTATTGCAGGAGAGCCAGCAGCTTCTGAGCAACATGCGCCACCAGTTGCGCGCCGCCAAGAAGTTCTCTGAAAGCTAATAATAGCCCGACATTAAATATCGCAAACTGATAATTTAAGCCTAACGCTTAATATAAACGGGATGTGCTAAAGCTCTGAATATAGGGTTTTAGCACATCTCTTTTTGTACAACCACCAATACTCTATATCATACAAAGCTGCTATCTTCAGCATATAACCATTCCATACTACAACAACGCTTGTCACAGTTAAGATGTGTTAATTAAGCAAATCATTATCATTGATTGACGACATAATTGCAATAATATTTGTAACTTTGCATCACAATTATAATTTCAAGTTATATACGTTTCTATTCTGAAACGTACCTCTTACATTATTTTATTAATTTCCATGTATAGTAAAGACGAATTATCAGCCAAAGATATATCGGAATTGCAGGCTATTGCAAACGAGATGGGTGCAGAAGCGCCTGAAGGTTCGAATGAAGAAGCCTTCATCTACGCCATTCTTGACAAGCAGGCAGAGATAGAGAGCACCAAAAACCCTCTCACTGCCAAGCGCCGCCGCACCCGAATAGTAAAGAAAGACACAGATAGAGTGTATACAGTTAGCGGCAAAGAAGGCGAAAACTTCGATGCCAAGAAACCCAAAACGGCTCAGACAACCACTGCTCAAAACCCTTCGGACGAAGGTCAAGAAGATATGGCAGAGAAGACAGAACTCACTCCTGAAGAAATGCTCCAGGCCATACCTAAGCACAGAGGACGCAAATCAAAGAAAGAATTGGAATTGCTTTCGGCTATTGAAGCACGCAAAAAGCAAAACGAATTGAATTTAGGTAACGAAGAGAACAACACTACAGCAGAAGAGCCAACAAACACAAATGTTACAGAAATGGACAATAGTGAATTAACCTCGTCATCAACTTCGATAGACGAAATACCAGAGGCTTCATTCAATCAGGAAAGCGGAAACGATACAGACAAGTCGGAACTGATTGCCAAACTCCAAGAAAAAATAAACGCACATAACGAGAATAACGACTTTGCCGAAGACAAGCAGCAGCCTGTTGAGGATAGCGTGTGGGATGGAGACCCGGGAGACGGCACCGACTTTATTACCGTTGTAGACCTCCCCATTGAAGACCATGGAGTTGTGCCAAACTATGATATGTTTGACAACCCTACCATGCAGCCGGTTGAGCAGCACGACAACTTCGAGCAGCCAGAACCAGAAGAGCCTCTATACGACTTCACCGACCTTATCACCGCCAACGGTGTTCTTGAGGTAATGCCTGATGGTTACGGCTTCTTGCGCTCGAGCGACTACAACTACCTCTCATCTCCTGATGATGTATATGTATCTACCCAGCAGATAAAGAACTATGGTTTGAAGACCGGCGACGTTATCGAGTGTCATGTTCGCCCACCACATGACGGCGAGAAGTACTTCCCGTTGACAAGCATCGATATGATTAACGGCCGTGAGCCGATGGATGTTCGCGACAGAATATCGTTTGAGCATCTCACACCATTGTTCCCAGAAGAGAAGTTCAACCTTTGCGGCGAAAAGAAGACAACAAATCTCAGCACTCGCATTGTAGACCTGTTCTCGCCTATAGGCAAGGGACAGCGTGCCCTTATTGTGGCTCAGCCTAAGACAGGTAAGACTATCCTTATGAAGGATATAGCCAATGCCATCGCAGCCAATCACCCGGAGGCGTATCTTATGATGTTGCTCATTGACGAACGCCCGGAGGAGGTTACCGATATGGCGCGCACCGTAAACGCCGAGGTTATCGCCTCTACATTCGACGAACCAGCCGAACGCCACGTCAAGATTGCAGGCATCGTGCTCGAAAAGGCAAAGCGCATGGTTGAATGTGGACACGATGTTGTGATATTCCTCGACTCTATAACACGTCTGGCACGTGCCTACAACACTGTGTCGCCTGCATCAGGCAAGGTGCTCACTGGTGGTGTTGACGCCAACGCGCTGCAAAAGCCAAAGCGCTTCTTCGGTGCCGCACGTAATATAGAAGGTGGCGGATCGCTCACCATCATTGCTACTGCTCTTATCGATACTGGCTCTAAGATGGACGAGGTTATCTTCGAGGAGTTCAAGGGAACCGGCAACATGGAGCTTCAGCTCGACCGCTCCCTCTCTAACAAGCGTATCTTCCCGGCTGTCAACCTTGTGGCATCAAGCACTCGTCGTGACGACTTGCTGCAGGACAAGACTACACTCGACCGTATGTGGATATTACGCAAGTATATCGCAGACATGAACCCGATAGAAGCAATGAATTCTATCCACGATCGCATGAACCACACTCGCGACAATGAAGAGTTCTTGCTTTCCATGAATTCGTAAAATGGATAAATACATTGACATTAAAGGCGCACGTGTAAACAACCTTAAAAACGTGAGCCTTAAGATACCAAGAAACCAGCTAATTGTTATTACAGGTGTTTCTGGTTCAGGCAAATCATCGCTGGCTTTCGACACTATATATGCCGAAGGTCAGCGACGTTATGTTGAGTCGCTATCGTCATACGCACGCCAGTATCTTGGAAGGATGTGCAAACCCGAATGTGACACAAT
>USCM01000182.1 GCA_900553155.1 uncultured Prevotella sp.
CCTTTACGTACGGCGAACGCATCTTAGGCATAACAGGCATTACGTCCATTGGCACTCCGTATGTCTGCCAGTCGCCCGTTATCTTATGACCGTTGATAGTTATAGGCTGAATAATGCCCTTGCGGTTGGCATTGATACGTGTGCCAAAGTTGATGCGGCCCATATTCTCCACCAATATGTCGAGGGTTGCATTGAAAGGCACCTTTATCTGCATACTGTCCTTGCCCGTCATACGGTTAAGCTCGCCCACCTTCTCGCCGTTTACATATACGGTGGCAAAGTCGGCTATACCAGGCACTCGCATCATACCGCTGATAGGCTGATTGAAGTGGCGGCGATAGAGCATATAACCATAACCCTGGTTCATATCCTCGAAGGTAAGCAGCGTGTCGCTTTCAACAGGCTCTGCCGACTCGAGCATATCAAACAATCCTACAGTGTTGGTAAGCTTTATACCCGGTACAGATATTACGGGCAGACGCTCCGGAACACTTGGCACGTCGTACTTAACATACTTCTTTATAAGCTCTCGCAGGGCCTGATACTTAGGTGTAGCCCAACCAGCCTCGCTTATCGGAGCATCGTAATCGTAGCTTGTGATGTCGGGCTGTATGTTGCGCTCGTTGTTGTAGTTGGCTCCTGCCGTAAAGCCGAAGTTGGTTCCACCATGCACCATATAGTAGTTGAAGCTTACACCGGCATCCAGATACTTCTTGGTCTGCTTTACCATACGCTCGGCAGTGCGCTTTACGAAAGGCTCGTTCCAATGGTCGAGCCATCCCGGATAAAACTCAGCAACCATATACGGACCCACACCACCATGATACTGGTTTACGGTGTTGCGCAGATTCTCCACATCGTCCTCGCCATTGGCTGTAGGCAGAGCGCCATCAATAACGCCGCCCTCAAACAACCACGAGCCGTCGGATGTAAACATCGGGATGTTGAAGCCAGCCTCTATAAGCATATCTCTTATAGCGCCACTATACTTGCGGTGCATCTCAAGCGATACATCAGGGCGCTGCTCTACATACGATCCAAACTCGTTCTCTGCCTGAACCATAACTATCGGACCGCCCTTGGTTATCTGATAGTCGGCCACCTGTGCCGCAAGTTCATTGATGTACACACGGCATGAGTCGAGGAAAGGCTGGTTGTAGGTACGTATCTCCATACCCTTAACCTTCTGTAGCCACCACGGATAGCCACCAAACTCCCACTCGCCGCAGGCATAAGGACCCGGACGCAGTATCACCATCATGCCCTCATCGGACGCCGCCTTGAGGAAGGCTCGTATGTTGCGATTGCCTGTGGTCCAGTCCCACTTGCCCGGAGCTACCTCGTGGTTGTTCCAAAACACGTATGTGGCAACGGCATTAAGACCCATTGCCTTCATCATCTTAAGACGATGATGCCAGTAAGGAGCCGGCACACGCGAGTAGTGCATCTCGCCCGAGTGTATCTGTATTGCCTTGCCGTCATAAACAAAGTTGCCGTCCTTTATCTCGAATGTATGCTTAGCCTTTGCCGATGAAGGCACAGCAAGCAATATGGCAAAGAGCATTGTTAGTATTGCCTTTATTTTCATTGTTGATTTGTTTATTTGTTTATTTCTTGAATACCTCCTCAAAAGCCTTTTGTGCAAACTCTACAGCGTCGCCCTGCGCTTCATACGGATAGGCATTGTGCTTAAGTGTCCATGCCTCGTCCATTGCATAGAAGTCGATGTTCTTCATTGGCTTGCCGTCGAACGTTGCAGCGAGAGCCTCGAAGTAAGCCTTCCAACGCGGATAGTAGAAGTCGGCAAGCACACCGTTCCACTCTTTGTGGGCATACTCGCGCAGACCGCCCTTCTCGGCAGCGTTGCGGTTGCCCCATGTGGTTATCTGTACGCGTGCGTTCCACTCGTAGTGGTCGCTCTCCTGTGCATTGGTTCCCAAATTGCGTGCGCTGCGAATCCAGCCGCCCACCATAAAGTCGGGCATCGACGAGAGCATACGATCCTGCTGCAAGAGGATGTCGAGGAATCGCTTTGTGGTATAATCGAACATCTTGCGGTCCTTTGCCTTGTATGCAGCCACTATCTCGTGATATACGTAGCGAGCCTGTTCAGCTATAGCCTGACGTGTTATATCTATAAGGTCGTAGCGGAAGTTGGCGTTTGCCTTTACCTCATGCGATGCCTCCACCATAAGCTGTGCGGCACGTATAACGTCGTCGGGATTGTAGAACTCTTCCATCTCCGACCACGACGACACCTGATATACATCCAATGCAGGACGTGCACACAATACCGACTCGTGACAACCTTGCTCCAATACCTTATCCGATGCACCATATACCGAGCGTGCAAGCAGCATCCAAGCATCGTGTACCTTAGTGTTGTTGATGTTGCCATAGCGTGCCTCAACATAGCTGTTGAGCCATTCTTGCCAACCAAACTTATTGTTGCGCCAAGGCAACTCGCTAACAAGCTCGTACATAATAGGGTTGTTTTCTATACCCTCCATTGTCAGTCCGACACCCTTCAGTGTAGAGGCAAACTTGCTCTGACGTGCCTTATAGTACTCGTCTACCACGTGTTGCAGCTTGCCATACAAGCCAACGTTGCCTCCGAAGTTCAGCAACATACAGAAAGCCCAGTCGTGTCCGTTGAATCCTTCCTTGCGCAACCATGTCGACTCAGGGTCGCCCCACTGCGGACGTGTTTCCGAGTAGAGATCGAGCACAAGCATATCGCCATTCTTGAGGTGCTTTATCATGGCGGGGTAAGGGCATGCGCCCCAAGCCTGAGCCACCCACACAGCCTTTGGGTTGGCTGCCTTCATGGCAGCCATAATAGCCTCGCCAGCCTTGCCAAGGTCTACACCACGCGGGTTGCCGCCCTCGTGGAAGGGGTCCATGCTATAATAGTCGGCCTTGCCATAGAGTTTCTGCATCTCCTTATAATATATAGCGGCAATCTCGGCAAAACGCTTATCGGTAGGCAGAAGGAAGGCAGGACGCTTGTAGTCGTTCCACTTGCCGGGGTCTGCCACGTCCAGACCAAGGCGCTGCTTGGCATCGTGCGGCACCATACCCGAGTAGCCTGGCAGACATACGTTGATGCCAAGCTCCTTCATACGCTTCATTATCTGCTTCTGCAGACGCTCGCTCTGTTTGTACCAGTTGTCCGAGTTTGGTCCGCCCCAACCCTCAAGGTTGTTCATAAGCCACCATGCCTGAAAACCAGGACCAGCTATAAACTGGTTTGCCTCATCCTTAGAGTAGCCAAGCTTAAGCAGCACATTGCGCCAAACCACATCTGTACCCACAATGTCGAGGCAGAGGTTGATGCCGTGCAGAGCCATCCAGTCGAGTTCTTGCTCCCAGCGTTTCCAGTCCCAGAATGCCATCGAGTAAGACAGCGTGCAATAGTTGAGATAGTAGCGGTGCTTTATGTCCGTAGTATGACGCTCCACTCCCTGCACCAATGGCAGCGTTGCAGGCAGTGTGGCGTGCATAGAGTTCCACGTAAGGTGCACGCCCACGCTATACTTAAGATACCAGTTTATGCCCGAGGCAATGCTTACGTAGTTGTTGCCTCGTACAAGGGGCTTGCCGTCACTACTCGTAATCTCGAAGAAGTCGGCATCACCACCTACAATCTCTGTCATAATCTTGCGAGACGCACCCTTGTCAATGCGCTCAAGCAAGCCCTCGATAGGGGTAGCGGCAAACAGTCCTAAAGACATCAAGAACAGAAAGACTGTCAATAAGGTTCGATTTTGTTTCATTGTTTTAAGATTGTTGTTAATGGGTTATATATTTTAGAACGTATACTCATTTCGTCCGAAAGCCCAGCCAAGATACCCCGCTTCAAGCTTCTTTGTTTCTCCGCGGAAGGTTATCTTCTGTGCGTGTCTCAGATTGCAATGGAGGTTTGTCATCTGTCGTTCATTTGGCTCAACGTTCCATCTGTCGCCATGCTTCGTTACCTTGCAGTTGTAGCCGTATAGTTGTCCGTCCTCACGCTCTATCACAAAGGCATTTGTTAGCATCGCCTCGCCAATATATTTGAACAGCTCGTGCACGTCATTGTCCTGTGTGTTCACCGTCTGCCAGTCGCTAATCATCGGCACATACTGCTCGCCAATAGTAAACTGGCGCGTCTTGTAGAGCTGGGGATGTGGATTGCCGAAGCTCAGCGAGTCGGCTGTTACATGTGTATCGGCACTGCAAGCCTGTGTCACACGCAGAT
>USCM01000183.1 GCA_900553155.1 uncultured Prevotella sp.
TTTGCATAAATTACACCAACAACAATATATGACAGAAAACAAGAAAACATTACTCGGACTATCGCTTAACGAACTAAAGGAAGTGGCCAAGTCGCTCGGCATGCCAGCCTTCACCGGCGGCCAGATAGCCAAGTGGCTCTACGTGCAGCACGTGATGTCGATAGACGATATGACCAACATATCAAAGGCAAACCGCGACAAGCTGGCTGCTGAATACACCATAGGATGTATGCCGCACATAGAGTGTCAGAAGTCGAAGGACGGCACCATCAAGTATCTCTTCCCCACAGCGTCGGGCAAGCACGTCGAGACCGTGTACATACCCGACCACGACCGCGCCACATTGTGTGTGTCGTGCGAGGTGGGTTGCAAGATGAACTGCCTCTTCTGCCAGACAGGCAAGCAGGGCTTCGAGGGCTACCTCACCGTTGCCGACATCCTCAACCAGATATACTCTCTGCCCGAACGCGACAAGCTTACCAACATAGTGTTTATGGGGCAGGGCGAGCCAATGGACAACCTCGACAACGTGCTCAAGGCAACGGAGGTGCTGACGTCCGACTACGGCTACGCCTGGAGCCCCAAGCGCATAACCGTGAGCAGCGTGGGTGTAAAGAACAAGCTCAAGCGATTCCTCGACGAGAGCGATTGCCACGTCGCTATAAGCATGCACTCGCCCATACCCGAGCAGCGTGCCATGCTCATGCCTGCCGAGCGCGGCATGTCCATTACCGAGGTTATCGACCTTATGCACCAGTACGACTTTACGCATCAGCGTCGCCTGTCGTTCGAGTATATCATGTTCCGCGGTGTCAACGACTCGATGACGCACGCCCGTGAGATAGTAAAACTAACCAAGGGTCTGTTCTGCCGTGTCAACCTCATACGCTTCCACAAGATTCCTAATGTAGACCTCGAGGGTTGCGACGAGCAGAAGATGGAGGCTTTCCGCGACTATCTCAACAACCATGGCATCATCACAACGATACGTGCAAGTCGTGGACAGGACATCTTCGCGGCATGCGGACTGCTGTCTACTGCCAAGACGATAGAGGAGGAGAGGAAGTAGAAAAGAAAGATATACATACGATTAATTATGTACAAGTTAAGACATGCTTTACATCTCCGCCATCTTTGTCCCCTCTGCCTTCTCTGTCTTCTCAGCCTTTTCTTTGCTGCCTGCAACGGCCGCAAGAGTATGCTGCCAGCCAGTGGCGGACGCCCGTTTGAGGTAACGGTGGTGGGCGATGTGGACAGTATCTTGTACAAAGCTTTAAGCATGGAGGTGGAAGGGCTGCCGCAGCCCGAGCCAATGTTCGACGTAAGTGAGCCCAACGTCAAGCCCTCCGAGGCGTTGAAGGGAGTGTTGCGTTATGCACGCTCGTTGGTGATAGTAGACATCAACCCCAAGAAGTACAACCGATTGCGCCTTGAATGGAGGCGCAACCGCTATGCCGAGCCACAGCTCATAGTGCTGGTATGCGCCCCGTCAGCCCAGTGCCTGTGCGACACCACAGCCCAAGGCATAGCCCTGCAAGGCAAAGCCACGCTGTTGGCTGCACGCCTTAAGGAGCACGAGCTTAAAGCCTACGCCGAGCTGTTGCGCCGCAAGCACAACCCCAAGATGGAGGCAGAGGTGAGGCGGATGTTTGGTTTCGACCTGCCTATACCTGCCGATATGACCTCGTGCAAGAAGGGCAAGGACTTTATCTGGATTTCAAACAACTCGCCAACGGCTATGCGGAACATCTGCGTCTATAAGCATCCGTTTGCCAAGCGCGACAGCGTGATGCGCGTCAACATCAAGGGCGAGACCGACTCGATGTACATGTCGACGGTGCACGATGCCTGTAGCGTTGTCTACGGGTACGACGAGCAGGAAGACGTATATACGCACCTGTGGCGCGGATTGTGGGAGATGCGAGGCGACGCAATGGGCGGACCGCTTGTGGCACGGTCGATATGGGGATATTATCCTCGTGAGGTTGTAACGGTAGAGGGGTTTGTCTATGCCCCTGGCAAGAAGAAGCGCAACCTCATAATGCAGCTTGAGGCCATCCTTCAAGCCACGCACAAGCAGCATGCCACGCACGGGCAGCAGCCTGTTAGACATCTGTCGGGCAAGAAGCATATTGACTAATTACTAATACACAATATATTATATACACAATGGAAGATAGAAAAATACGCGTTGCCATAACGCATGGCGATACCAACGGTATCGGATACGAGCTTATTTTTAAAACCTTTGCCGAGCCTGAGATGCTGGAGCTTTGCACCCCCATCATCTATGGTTCGCCCAAAATTGCTGCCTATCACCGCAAGGCAATGAACACACAGGCCAACTTCAGCATCATCAACAAGGCTGAAGACGCACAGGACGGACGTGTCAACCTCCTCGCCTGTTTCGACGACGAGGTAAAGGTAGACCTCGGCATACCTACAAAGGAGTCGGGTGAGGCTGCCCTCAAGGCTCTCGACCGTGCCATGACCGACTTCCGCAGCCAGCTCTTCGACGTGCTTGTGGCTTGCCCGGTTAATCCTGCCAATATGTCGGATGCCAACTTCACCTACCGCGGACTGAAGCATTACTCGGAGACAAGCATCGGCGACGGAGCCAAGGCTGTAAAGATGATGATTAACGAGTCGATGCGCATAGCCCTTGCCACCGATGGACTCGCCATCAAGGACGTGCCCTCGCACATCACAGAAGAGCTGCTTATGGCTAAGCTGCGCACCGTCAACGAGGCTATGAAGCGCGACTTCCGCCTCTCCAATCCACGCATCGGTGTGCTTGCCCTCAACTCTACCGCCAACGGCGAGGAGGAGAAGAACATCATCGGTCCTGCTGTATGCAAGGCTGCCGACGAGGGCATCAACGCATACGGACCATACGCTGCCGACGAGTATTTTGGCGAGAATATATACGACGCCTTCGACGTTACGCTGGCTATGTACGACGACCAGGCCATCATCCCCTTCACAACGCTCATGCAGAACGACGGCATCTACTATGTGGCATCTCTGCCACTTGTATGCACAGCGCCTGCACAGACACCCTCCTTCGACGCTGCCGGACAGGGCATAAGCGACGAGAGTGCCTTGCGCCACGCCATATTCGAGGCTATCGACATCGTGCGCAACCGTGCCGAGTACGACGAGCCGCTTGCCAACCCGTTGCAGAAGCTCTATCACGAGAAGCGCGACGAGAGCGAGAAGGTGCGCTTTGCCATCCCTAAGAAGCGCGACGGGTTCCGCCCCGACCGCAAGCAGGCACCGAGAAACGAAAACGCACGACCTGTGGCAGACAACAAGCCTGCACCCGAAGCGCCACAGGCTGCACCCGCAACAAACGAATAGTAGATATTGAAACCTAAATATCAAAACGCCTTCTTCCTCTTTGGAGTGGCGGTTCTTATACTTATGCTGACACAGCTCGACTACACCCAGGTGTGGAACGGGCTGTGTCATGCTGGTTATTGGTCCATAGCCGTAGTTGCGCTATGGGCTTTTCTTTACATCTTCAACACCGCGTCGTGGTACATCATCATCAATTCGGGCGGCAAGACGCCTGTGCGTTTCTGGTGGCTTTATAAGATAACCATTTCCGGTTTTGCCCTAAACTATGCCACGCCGGGCGGACTTATGGGCGGCGAGCCATACCGCATAATGTCGCTCTCGCCAATCATTGGCGCCGAACGGGCATCGTCGTCGGTCATACTCTTTGCCATGACCCACATCTTCAGTCATTTTTGGTTCTGGCTTCTGTCCGTGGCGCTTTACCTTATAGTGCGTCCTCTCGACGTCTTTATGGGTGGACTGCTTGCAGCCGTCACGGCGTTCTGCCTGCTCGGTCTGTGGTTCTTCATAGTGGGCTATCGCAAGGGTCTTGCCCGTCGTGCTCTCGGTTTGCTTAGCAGGGTTCCCGGCTTGCGCCAATGGGCAGCCCGCTTTGTCGACCAGCACCGCCAGCAGCTCGACACCATCGACCGTCAGATTGCGGCTCTGCACAATCAGAACCGACGCACATTTGTGTCGGCAGTACTGCTCGAACTTATGTGCCGCGTATGCTCGGCAGCCGAGATCTACTTCGTTCTGCGTGTTCTGATGCCCTCAGCCAATTATGCCGACTGCATCCTCATCCTTGCCTTCACCTCGCTCTTTGCCAACCTCCTCTTCTTCATCCCCTTGCAGCTTGGCGGCAGGGAGGGTGGCTTCCTTATGTCGGCGGC
>USCM01000184.1 GCA_900553155.1 uncultured Prevotella sp.
GCTGCCGGCAATGCCTTCAATGGGCAGCTTTGCAAGGCGATAGCTCTTGGTGTTGTATGCCATGACGCCACGGTTGTAGGCTATATACACAATGTCGCCATAACTGAAAAGCTCGGTTACGCCCTTGATGTTAAGTCGGCACAGTCCAAGCTTCCTGAACTGGTAGTCGGTGGTGTTGAACACAACCAGTTCGCCCGATGCGTTTAGCAGCAGGTGCTTGTCGTCCAGCTCCACAATGTCGATGATGGCAGCGTGCTTGCGGTAAACAAAGTTGCTGAAGGTGCGCTTGTCCTCATTGTACAGCGACAGTCCCTTGTCGGTGGCTATCCACACACGGCCCTTGCTGTCGCGGCACAGGTCGGATATCACGTCGCTTGCCAGACAGTCGGTTTTATGGTTGTTGGGGTGGTATGTGTCGAAGTGGTAGCTGTCGTACCGTGCCAGTCCGCCCGTCGTGGCAATCCATATCATGCCGTTGTCGTCTTGCACAATGCTGCTAATGGTGTTCTGAGGCAATCCGTCGTTCACGCTAATCTGTGTGAACATGTGCCTCAACTCTTGCTGCGCTTTAGCAGGCAGGCATAAGAGCAAGGATAGTATTAGTGTGGCAAATGCTTTTGTCATTGTCGATAATGGATGTTTAGATGTAATGGTGTATCTCTTGCAAAAGTACTAAAAATAAGAAAAAAATAACTACCTTTGCACACATTATTTATCGTTTAAGGCTTTAATAAGCCCACATCGTACATTATTTATATAAAACACACCGCACAAATGAGCAATAACAACAATCATCAGCTTGGCGAGGCACCCTGGTTGCACGTCATCATATCTACCGGTTTTGGCACTGGCTTCTTTCCCTGGGGACCCGGAACCTTTGGCGGCTTCATAGCCCTGCTTGTCTGGATAGGCCTTTATTTTCTGCTTTCGCCCGTGTGGCTCTGCGTTGCAACGGTAGCGTTGGTGGTGGGTTCGCTCTTCATAGGGGTGTGGACCGACAACGTTATGGAGCGCTATTGGGGCGAAGATCCACGCACCGTGATAATAGACGAGTACTTCGGAACGTGGATGGCTACGCTGCCCGCCCTCTTTGTCGACGGTCCGGCATGGCGTCCTATCATGCTTGCATCGTTGGGTTTTGTGCTCTTCCGCATCATCGACATCACCAAACCGCTTGGCTGCCGATGGGTCGACCGCAACATACACGGCGGTTGGGGCTGCATGCTGGACGACGCGCTGGCTGCCTTCTATGCCATAATAGTGGTGTTGGCGGTGCGCCTTGCGATGTAAAAAAAAAGTTTAACAAAGTTTGGCTTATTCGTCAAAAGTGCTTATCTTTGCACTATCCTAATATTAGGATGTTAATTGTAACTCAATAAAAACAATCAAAAGCATTGCCTATCGAAGCACATTTACTTAACTATAAAAGATTTAAGAAATGAAGAATTTGCAGGATATGACCGACGAGGAGTTGGCCTTATCGTACGCTGATGGGAACAACCGGGCTTTTGATTTGTTGTTGCTGCGCAACCAGTCTAAGTTATTCTCATACATACTGTTTGTTGTGCACGACCGCGACACAGCCGAAGATATCTTCCAGGAAACCTTCGTCAAGGTTATCACGCGCTTGCAGGAAGGACGATATATGGTTAGCGGAAAGTTTGGTGCATGGATTATGCGTATCGCCCACAATGCCATCATGGACTGGTATCGCGACCAGGCTGCCTTGCGCACTGTCGACACTTCTGCCGACAACGACCTCTCAAAGCTCCCCGGTGCCAACCTCTACGAGGGCAATATAGAGAACCATTATGTCAACTCGCAGGTTATGACCGACGTGCGCCGACTGCTCGACGCCCTGCCGCCAATGCAGCGCGAGGTGGTATACATGCGTTTCTACCAGCAGCTGTCGTTTAAGGAGATAGCCGACTCGACCGATGTAAGCATCAACACCGCCCTTGGACGTATGCGCTATGCGCTGCTCAATATGCGACGCATGGCTAAGTCGTACAACATGGCTCTGCAGTTGGCATAGCTCCTCAACGTGCGGAAAGCATTGACAATAAGGCTATAAAATACAAAAGAGGTTGGCGCAGGATGCTACCAACCTCATAATACGGATTTCGTAAAAACCGAAATCACTAAAAATGATACCGCAAATATATAGCTTTATCTTGAACAAAACAAATATTTAGTGCAAAAAAGTGGGTTATTTAACATATTAAGCTATTTTTGCACCTTGTTAAGCATATAAACACTTATTTACATTATGGGTAGAAACAAATACTCTAACAAGGAGATCAACGGCATTGCCAAGCTCCTGCGACTTAAGAATTCGGCTAACCGCGCCAAGCAAAAGGAGCTGCGTCATAAGCTGCGCGTAGACTACGAGTTTAATATATCCGACTTTAATGTGCCTGGCCGTGCCTTTGGCGAGCAAGAACTCTACGACGCAATACATCGTGGAGCCATCGTTATACTCGACGAGCAGACCATTGCCGATATGAAGGCTAAGCGCCAACGCGACCGCGAACGCGATGAGGCGGCTCGCCAACAAGAGGCTGTGGAGGCTGGCGAACAGACCGACTGGAAGGAGGCTATGAAGCAGTGGAAAGACTGGGAAGCACAAGAAATGTCGAAGATAGAAGAGTAGTTGCACTCTCTTTGCAATAAAATCTGCAACTCTAAATGGTGCTGATAGTCAATAAGTTGTACTAATAGAGAACTGATTTATACTTTATTGTAACAAATAAAGTCTTAGAAAAACTTGCTATAACGAATTATTTGCTTATCTTTGCAATCGTGTTACCGACAACACAACGCACAGCAATGTGCTCGTTAGTAGCAACACAACAAACAACTATTAAAATCTGTATTATTAACTAAAATCAAAACTATTATGATTAAAAATTTACGCTCAATTTTCATGGTTGCCCTTATGGCAGTTAGTGGTTCAATGTTCGCACAGGGGACAACTGAGTCTAAGGGTGAGGTTATCGACTTTGTAAACTTTTATAAGCCATTAACCGAAGTAAAAGAGGTAGAAGCTGGTAAAGATAAAACCTTTTATATTGCTACAAAAGCGATAGAACAGAATGGTATAAAAGTAACCTTTGATAAGCTTAATGGTAGTGGTGCACCTACTTATACTATTGCTTGGGATAAGAAGAAGAGCGAATACGTTGCTCATAACTTCATTAGACTTTATGGTGGTCTTGCAACTGGTGATAAGGCTTGTCTTGATGGAAATACAATGGTTTTCGAGTCAGATAAAAATATCACAAAGATTAGCATTGCTGCTTCAAACGCAAAAGATTGGGCAACTATTAAGGCTGATTGTGGTAAAATAGAAATGACAGGTGCAGATCCTAATGCTAAGCCTGAAAGACCAGCTATCGACCCAGTTTGGACAAACGTGAACGAGAAGGGTGAATCTATCGAAACAAAGAAAGTTGTATTTACTATTTACAGAGAGGAATGCTCTACAAAAAATCAGGCCGTACGTTATGCTAAGGCAACTGTCTTCACAGCTGATGGCGCCGCTACTGGCATCAACAACATCACAGCTGCTAAGGCTCAGAATGGTGTTCGTTACAACCTCGCTGGTCAGCGTGTAGGTAAGGACTTCAAGGGCATCGTTATCGAGAACGGCAAGAAGATGATTGTAAAGTAATCGGGAATATATTTAAGAATCTTAATGAGTTAAGGGTTTGTTGAGGCTGCGGTCTCGACAAACCCTTTCTTCGTATGTAGGCTCTTCGTTGATAGACTCTTGGTTGCTTGCCTAAAACTTTGTTTTAATTTTTATCTGCCATCTGCAACCTTACGGCAAAAATCGCTGCAATACGCTGATACATAGTTTGTTGTGTGGTTGCAGATAGGGTGGCAGATGGAGCGTCATCTGCCACCTTTTCATTGGCTGTTGTACACACCGCCTACGGCGAGTGTGTACGGGTCTAAGGAACACGGATATCACGGGGGCACACGGATTGGTCATTCACGGATCCTTATACCTATAAATATTGGATTTAAGAGCGCCTTTGGCGCGATTTTAAAGGATTTTGGACGCTACGCGTCACTCGTGTGTGAACGCAAGCAACGAGGCGAGCTTGCTCGCCAAAATCCTTTAAAATCCGTGCCGAAGGCACATAAAATCAAATATATAAAGAGTAAAAATCCGTGAATGACCAATCCGTGTGCATTAGTGATATCCGTGTCCCTTAGACCCGT